>CAZFOP010000163.1:0-7827 GCA_964520085.1 uncultured Solibacteraceae bacterium
CGCATAGTTTGTGGCGAAGTTCTCCGTGGTCTGCCCCGTGTAGCCGCGCGCAATCATCATGTTCAAGCCGACGTTGACCCTTCCCTCAAGAAATGGCCGCACCACCGCCAGGCGGAATTCCTTATTCGGCACGCCGAGGCAGTAAGAGGTCAGGTTGTTGGGGTTGTTCGCGTCGCATCCATTTCCCACCACCTTCCTTCCCACATACTCGAATTCACCCTTTACCTGCAAATGGAAGGGCAGCTTTTGATAAGTCCAGGAAAGGTCGCCGATCAACCGCGGAGCCTCAGGCGTCACCTGTCCGGTGTCCAGATCGCGCGCATCGGCCTGCTCAAAGGTCGCCACCAACTGTCCCCAGCGGAAGCCCTGGCGCAAGGTAGCGGCCATATAACGTATGCGTCCCGGCCCCAGATCGAACTGCAAGCCGGTGTCCGGATCGATCTTGCCGTACTCGGCGGTTTGCGTCTCGTGCCCCAGCGTCAGCTTCAGCTCGGTGTTGTGGATGCGCTTGCTCGCCACCAACTGGTATGAGCGTGCAGTCTCCACCGGGTCCACAGCCGCCGGGCTGCCGCTGGTTGTCTGCTGGCCAATGGCCGATCCCATTCTGGGATCTTCCGTGAAGAACGACTTCCCAAAGCTGAGCGCGACCACGGGAACGTACCAGGATTCCTGGGGAACGAAGGTTACCGTCGCTTTCGGCGAATTCACGCCCACCACCTTGTTCCAGGAATTCGCCGGAGCGACCAGGTCCTGATTGTCGATGCCGATCTCATCGCGCCGCCATCCCAGGTAATAGCGCAGGTACTTACTCAGTTCGCCTTCCCCGGCGATGTATGGCGATACCGGAGCGATGGTCACATTGTTTCCGTCTATCTTGACGAAGGGCCCGTAGTAATACGGATTGGCGGGATTGTAGAAGTTGTAATGGTCCAGGTCGTCGCGCCGCGGCGCCTCGCGCTGGTAGTCCGTCCCGGCCAGCAGGGTAAAGTTCTTCGAGAACGTCTTCCGATACGCCGCGCTACCGTCGCCCACGGTGCGGAACTCGCTCTGCCGGACCAGCCCCAGCCCAAAGTCTGTACACAGCAAGAGGTTGTAGGTCCGGAAGAACCCGGAGAGCTGAAGTTCCTGGCCGTCGCCCAGTTTCCACACGTCGTTCAACGCCAGCAGCGCCGTGTGCGTCTGGTCTCTTTGCCTAGGATCGATCGTATCCGGGTCTTCCTTCCAACCGTCGGCGGCATCGACGGAATTGAATCCGTGAATCGGGACCAATCCCGCCATGTAGGAGGTGCCGTAGTATCCGATTCCGAACAAAGTCAGCGTGTGATCTCCCGCGTGAAACACCCGCTCGCCATTGATCTTGAACTGCTTGCGGTGCTCCAGCCGGTCCAGAAATCCATTGCCGTACGAGCCCTCAATCGCGATCCACGAAGCCCTCGAAGGACTCATCCCCGCGGTGCCCGTAATATCACGGTCGTCTCCCGTCAAGGTGAAGAACGGATCGAGATGCGAACGCAGCCCATAGATCGACGCCAGGTTCAATGCGTGATTGCCCTCGCGCACGTTGTACGCGCCGCCATCCACCTGAACGCTCTCGATCACATCCGCAATATAGATGTTCGGATCGGCGTAACCATTGCCGTGAGCATTCGCCGACAGGTTGTTGGGCACCGGGTAGGAGCCCACTTGAACGTACTGTGCGATCGGTTCGCCGTGGTCGCCTGCTACGCCCGGCGCAAAATACTGCGGCGCCTTGATGCCGCTCGACGCCGTCTCAATGGGATAGCCGGGAATCGAAATCGGCGCGCCCGGACGTCCCGGATTTGCATCCAGCAAGTTCTCGCTGACGAAAACCTTCTCTGTGGGATCCGGCGCCTGGACATCGAGCTGGGTCACGTTCGCGGTCACCGTGACAGCCTCCGTGCGGGGCGCCAGCCGGACAAACTGCAAATGCACCGTCAAGGCGACGCCACTCGCAACGGCGACCGTCTGGCTCGCATCGGCGAAGCCCAGCGCCGATGCAACCAGCTTGTAGTCTCCAGGGATCAGGGGAGGGAAAGAAAACCGGCCCTCGGAGTCGCTACGGATCTCCCGAGTTCCGATACCGTGGGACTCGGCGGTTACCCTGGCGCCCGAGACCGGCTTGCCCTGCGGATCGGTCACGACGCCCGCCACGCGTCCATCGGCGGCGAACAGCGCAGCGTGGAGAAGAAAAAGCATTGCTGGCAAGCAGCGAATAATTGGCGGAGGGGTCTTCATGGCCGTAGCACGTCTTATGAAATCGTATACTTCGATACGTTAACACGATTTTGTGCTTTGTGCTACGAGCGCGGAGAGCAAAAACCCAGGCGGGGGATGTGTGAGCCTGCCGATGACTGCCCCGCGACGTCCTAACTGCCGAGGCCAACCAGAAGCACGCCCGCCAGCACCAGGCCCAGCCCGATCAGCTTCGTGCGCGTGAAGCGCTCATGGAAGAACAGGCGGGCCCACAGCAGGGTCCAGATGTAGCCGACCGCGACCATCGGGAACAACACTGAAAGCTGCCCGTGACGGATTCCCAGTGCGTAGACTACCGAGGAACCCAGGTACAATCCGACGCCGAGCGCGAGCCGCCAGTTCAGCAGGCTCACGATTCCCGTCAACCGGACCGCGCCGAGCTTCAGAAAGACCGCTCCGAAACTGCCTACCACAGAGGCGAACAACACCAGCAGCATGGAACTGAGCGGGGTTGAAGTCACTTCCGTTCACCCCGGCCGAGCAAAGTCACGCCCGCCATGATGCCGGCGATACCCAGCAGCTTTAACGGACTGAGCGTGTCATGAAAGATGAAGTAGGAAAGCGCCGTCACCCAGACGTACGACAGGCTGATGATCGGATACATCAGCGAGAGTTCGCCTTCGCGCAGCGCCAGCACCATCAGCAGGGTAAACAGGCCATACAGAGCGTAGCCGGCGATCAGCGGCAGGTTGGTCACGATCGTCAGCAGGTTCGGGCTGAAATGGTGCATCCCGATCTTCATCAGGATCTGCGCCGCCGCGCTGAGCAGCGTAGCGCCCGCCATCATCAAAACCATGCGCCCGCGCGCGGCGGAATTCGGATTGGCGGATTCGGACGCGGTGGTGGTGCTCAAGACCCGGAACCTCGCGGAATGCCTAGTTGGCGGACTGCCAGAACAGGATAGCAAGGATTACAGTTACAATGAGAGCCTGTGGAAGAAATCAACGCAGCGGTGGTGCAAGATCCGCCGCCTCCGCCGGTGGAAGCTCCGCCAGAGCCGCCGCAGCGCGGGTTCATCGCGGAATGGACCTTCACCATCATCCTGCTGCTGTTCGGCACCACTATGCTGGTGCAGGCATTTGTGATCCCCACGGGCAGCATGGAAGACACCCTGCTGATCGGCGACCACCTATTGGTGGACAAGCTCTCCTACGCGCCGGCTGGACCAATCTCGAAATTCATTCTGCCCTACACCCAGCTCAAGCGCGGCGACATCATTGTATTCCGCTATCCGATGGACATCAAACAGACCTTTGTGAAGCGTTGCATTGGCCTGCCCGGCGACCGCATCCGGCTGATCGACAAGCAGCTCATCCTAAACGGCAAAGCGGTGCAGGAGCCCTACGTCTATCACAAGACGCACTACTTCGAGAGCTACCGCGACAATTTTCCCAACTCGCCCACGGTACACGTGGAGGCGGCGGCGCAGGACATGCTATTGAATCACGTGCGGAATGGCGAGGTGGTGGTCCCTGACAACTGCTATTTTGCGATGGGCGACAACCGCGACAATTCGCTCGACAGCCGCTACTGGGGGTTCGTGCCGCGGGCCAATATCATCGGCAAGCCGCTGCTGATTTACTGGTCGTATGACGCATCGACCCAAGCGCTGGTCGGCCCTTCGCTGGGCTTTCGCCACATACTGGATCTGGTGGAGCACTTTCCCACAAAGACCCGTTGGAGCCGCACGTTGCACCTGATTCACGGCTACCCACTCAACTAAATGAACCGCCACTGTTACGGACTGATTTTGGCCGGCGGGCGCGGCACGCGCTTCTGGCCGCGCAGCCGCAGGCACTCCTCCAAGCAAGTGCTGAACGTGGTGGGCGAGCGATCGCTGATCCAGGCCACGGTGGACCGGCTCGCGCCGTTGATTCCAGCCGAGCGCATCTGGGTGCTGACTAACCACCACCTGCGCGACACCATCGTGGCGCAGCTTCCTTCGGTGCCCAAAGCCCAAGTGCTGGCCGAACCCGCGCAGCGAAACACCGCGCCGGCCATCGGCCTAGCCGCGCACATTCTGCACTCGCTCGACCCGGATGCCGTGATGGGTGTCTTTCCCGCCGATCACGTGATCGCCCGGCCGCCGGTTTATCGCAACGTTGTGCGAGCCGCTTTCCAGGCCGCGGCAGCCGGACATTTGATGGTGGTCGGCGTTCGGCCGCGCTGGCCGGAAACCGGCTACGGCTATATCGAATTCCCGCGCGGCGCCCAAGCCGGAACTCCCGCGCCCATTTCCGTCAAGCGTTTCCGCGAAAAGCCGGCGCTAGCGCAGGCCAAACGTTATCTAGCCGCAGGCAATTTCTATTGGAACTCGGGCATGTTCTTCTGGCAGGCGGGCGCACTGCTGGACCAGTTGCGGCAGCACCTGCCGAAGACCGCGACGCTGCTGGCTTCCCTGCCCCGCTTCGGCGCGCGCCAGTTCGCCGCCCGGCTGGCCGAGACATTTCCCTTATGCGACAACATTTCCATCGATTACGCCGTGATGGAAAAGGCGCACAACGTATGCGGCATCGCCGCCGCCGACTTCGGCTGGAACGACGTAGGAAGCTGGAATGCGGTCTATGAGCTGCTGCCCGGCGATGGCGACGGCAACGTGGTGGCGGGCGAATCGGTTTGCCTGGATGCGCACCACAACTTCGTCGACGTCCGCGGCAAGACCGTGGCTCTGGTCGGCGTCGACGACCTGATCGTGATCGATACTCCCGACGCGTTGCTGGTCACCCGCCGAGACCTCGCGCAGCGAGTCGGCGAGGTAGTCAAAGCCCTCGAGCGCCATAAGCGCGAAGATTTGCTGTAGGCTCGCTCGACGCGGGACAGGAGATCGATTCTTGCCGTCTGTCAACGCGTCGTGCCTGAGTGAAGCTTGACGACAAAAACCGATAGCCCGTCCTACCGCTTCACCGCTTCACGTATTTCTTCTCGAACTTGTTGCGCGCGTTGTAGACCGTGAACGTGCCGTTCTTCTCGGCCGTCACCTTGATCCACTTTCCTTCGCAGTTGGCATCCACGTTGGCGATGAACGTGTCGGGCGAGTTTTGCTGTTTGTCCGCGTCGATCGCATAGTGCAGTTGCCAGATATCCAGCAGCCCACGCGTGTCGTGCAGCGTCTGCCAGACTTCCGCAGAGCCGCCCTTGTGCGGCCCGTTGTCCACCAGCGCCACGCGCGGCGAAATCGCGTGCACGAACGCCGCCGAACTGGAAAGATTCGAGCCGTGATGCGACACCAGGAGAAAATCCACCGTGCCGATCTTGTTGACGGGGCAGACCAGCTGGTATTCGCGATCTTTGGTCAGGTCGCCCATATCCAACATACGAAAGTCTTCATAGGTGATCAGCACGCCGACGGACTGGCCGTTTTCATCCTTGGTTTCCGGTGGAATCTCGTCGGCGTTGCAGTCCGGATTGGCCGCACCGGCGTCGCCCAGCGGCAAATCGAGCACGTTGCCGCCCGCGGAAAGCACCTGGACGTCGATCCCTTTCACGGGAATGGTGCCGCCCGCTTCCACACGCAGGTGCTCGCCCTTGGCGCGCAGAGCCGCGTATTCGTTGTACAGAATCTGCGCGTCCTTGCCCTTCTCGACGCTGCTGCCATGATCGACAAAATGCACGATCGGCATCTTCTCCGCGAGCTGGTACACGCCGCCAACGTGGTCCACGTGGAAATGCGTGATCAGCAGCCAGTCGATTTTCTTAACGTGCGCGGCCTTGGCGACGGCCACAATGCGGTCCGCGTCGCGGTGGTTGTGGCCCGGCCAACCCGCATCGATCAGCAGCGAATCGCCCGCCGGCGTTATCAGCAAGGTGGCTTGGCCGCCTTCCACGTCAATCGAATAAATCTGTAGCGTCGCGGCGGCCGGTAGAACCACGGCCGAAACCATCGCCAGCGCCACGGCGGCTAAAGCTCTCATAGGCGCAATCTTAACATGCCGTTCCCGGCGGCAGCGCGCGACAGGGAAGCGGATCTACGGTAATGTGGATGCGAAATGGCGTGTCTGGATCACTTCGGGTTCAGGCACGCGCAGAGGCCGGCAAACGGCAACCGTCTCCCACCACCGCAGTGGTGCGCCATCGATTGGGACAACGCCATTCAGGCTCAGGTCAACGCGCTGTTGCGTGTGGCCTTCCAGATACCAGCAAGGGGCAGCGCCGAAATGTGGAAACAGCGCGTGGACGCAGGCGCGCGTCTCGGGGCTGAGCATGATGAATTCGGTCTTGCCGTCCTTCAGCGGCACGGCATAATAGGGACGCACTAGAACGGAACCGAATGCGCGCGCGCCGCGCGAGCGAGCTACTAGCCAATCGCCTCCGTCGAGCAAGCCGGCCAATGCCAGCATCCCCACGACGATCCACCGCACGTATCGCACTCCCTCAGCTTACCAGTGGCATCGCCGATTCGGCGGCGGGCACTGTCCGGTGCGTTCGTGGTGAGGTTCCGGGTAACGGCGCGTTGCGGCAGCGCTGCGAAGAAATGTCGAGATGAATCTCGACAGTGCAGGCCTGGAGGCCCGCGCCACGGCCGGCGACGAGTCATGCGGCTTAGTCGGCTCGCTCCAGCACCACGGCGGTGGCGTCGAAGTCGCCGCGCAGATTCACATTCAAGCCGGCTTCCATCAGGTATGCTCCGCTGAGTTGGGGCTGCTTCTCGGCCAGTTTGTTATCGATCGATTCGATGCGGTACATGGCGCGCGGATCGAGGCCGCGCAGACGGATAGTGGGAACCGGCGTGTTGTACTGCTGCGAGTGGCGGAAAGCGAACAGCACGGACTGCTTGCCACCGGCGCCGACATATTGGTTGGCCGTCAGGTCGCTGGCCCATGGGGAAACCAAGCGATACAGATCGCCGTTCTGCACGGTGGCACGGATGCGCTTGTCGAGCGCCACCATCTTACCCGCGGTTGCAAAGTCTTCGCCGGTCCACTTGTTGAGATTGCTGCCGACGCCGAGCGCGCCTTGCATCGCCACCAGGAAGCGATACGAAAGCGACACGGAGCGGCCGTCCACCCAATTAGGGCTGTCGGTAACCCACGCCGACATAATGCGTGCCGCGTGCGCCTGCGAAAAGCCTGCCTGTATGCGCAAGCGGTCGAAGGCGTCCGTGTTGTCGGACGCCCAGACTTCGTCCACGCGCTGCAAGATGCCCAGATCGATGCGGCCGCCGCCGCCGGAGCAGGATTCGATTTCCAGGCGCGGATGTTTGGCGCGCAGCCGGTCGATAATTTGGTACAGATTGCGAACGTAGGCCACCCAGAGCTTGCGCTCATCGGCGGGACCCGCTTCCGGCCATCCAGGCTCGGAGAAAGGCCGGTTCATGTCCCACTTCATATAGTGAATCGGATAGTCCGTCGCCAGCTTGTCGAGCACGCCGAAGATGTGCTCGCGCACGTCGTCGCGCGCCAGGTTGAGGACCATCTGCGTACGCAGTTCGCTGCGCGGCCGGCCGTCGAAATGGATCACCCAGTCGGGATGGGCTCGGTAGAGGTCACTGTCGGCGTTGATCATCTCGGGCTCAACCCACAGGCCGAAGTCCATGCCGAGCGTATTGACATAATC
>CAZFOP010000164.1:0-7790 GCA_964520085.1 uncultured Solibacteraceae bacterium
CAACCCGCTGCTGGCTTCGCCCGACGGCCTGATGGCGCTCGACGCCCGCGTGGTTGTGTACGGGCCCGAGGTGATGCTGGATCAGATTCCCAAGATGGCCATCCGTCCCTATCCCACGCGCTATGTGGGGACGTTTACGCTGAAGGACGGCAGCGCGGTCGCCATCCGCCCCATCCGGCCCGAGGACGAGCCGGCCATGGTGCGCTTCCACAAGACGCTCTCCGAACGCAGCGTTTACCTGCGCTTCTTCCACATGATGAATCTGGAACAGCGCACCAAGCACGAACGCCTGATGCGCACCTGCTTCATCGATTACGACCGCGAAATGGCGCTGGTGGCCGAGCGGCGCAACCCGGAGACCGGGGAACCGGAGATTCTGGGCGTGAGCCGGATGACCAAGGTCCACGGCGCGGAGGCGGCCGAAGTCGCAGTGTTGGTGAGCGACCAGTGGCATGGCCGCGGCCTCGGCAAGGAGTTGATGGCGCGCCTGCTAATCGTGGCCGCCGATGACAAGGTGCCCGCGCTCAGCGCCAACATCATGCCCGAAAACACCGACATGATTCGGGTGTTCGAGAAGCTAGGCTTCTCGCTGAAACACTCGATGGAGGACGAGCTAGTCAGGGCGGAGTTTAAGCTGTAGGCGGGCTCCGCGCTTGCCCTACGCGCGATTCCGGGGCAGTTCAGGAATTCCGGCTTCGGCTGCCATTCTATTTCAAGTTTCACCTGTCCCCTGTTTCGCATAGAGCGTTCCGAAAACGAGAGTTCCCGATGCATCTACGGAAAGCGATCCCCGCCGCTTGCTTCACTGCCCTCTGGCTCTTGGCTGCGGCCTCCGCTCCCGCTCAGGGCACAGACATGGATCGGTTCCAGAGCTTCGGCGCCATGGGCAAGGAGGGCCATCTGCTCCCCGCCGGCACCGAGACCGAGCTCTTCCGCTACTCCGGCCACGGTGCGCTGACCCATATGTGGTTCGGCGGAGACTTCAAGAACTACGGGCTCACGCGCATCCGTGTCTACGTCGACGACGAGCCGGAAGCTTCCATTGACATGGAACTGATGATGGGCCATGGCATCGGCTTTCAGGATGACGCCGCGCCGTGGGGAATCGAGCGCATCGGCAAGACGGGCCAGCCGAGCGGCATCTACAACACCTACCGCATTCCATTCGGCCGCAATGTCCGTGTGACCGCCGAGCGCCGCAACGACGACAAGGAGAATCCCATCTTCTGGTGGATCATTCGCGGCGTCGAGAACCTGCCGGTGACGCTTGGCGGCGTCCGCCTGCCGGACAGTGCTCGCCTGCGGTTATACAAGACCGAGAACCGCACGGCTCATCCACTCGAAGAGTTCGACATATATAACGGCCATCGCCCAGGCGCCCTTTATCAAGTCGCCATCGCGGCGAAGAGTACTAACTTCGCGTTTTTAGAAGGCTGTGTGCGCGCTTACCTGGGAGGCGCCAAGACACCGCTGCTGCTTTCTTCTGGAATGGAAGACTACTTCCTCGGAACTTACTATTTCAATCGCGGGAGGTACTATACGCCCGTAGCCGGACTGACGCACTTCGTGCCCGACAAGGAGTTCTCCGCCTATCGTTTCCACGAGGCCGATCCCGTCTTTTTCCCTGCGGGCCTGCGGCTGACCATTCGCGATGGAGAGACGGTCGACGGCAAGCTTTGCGGCCCGCCGCCCGGACCTGCCGACACGGTCTACACGACCTACGTCTGGGTCTACGAGTGGTGATCCCGCATGTCGTCCCGTGCCGGCACTGATCCGGCTGCGAAGTTTTCTTGATTGGTCTCGAAAACCTCCGCTCAGGCGAGCCAATATGAAGAAAATGACCTATCGGTTGGCCGACTGCTCGGGGGGGCCAACTGCCATAGCTACCGGTACTTTACCTGGGCAACGCGCTTCGGTTAGCTTAGAGCTAATATAGGCGATTGCTGTGACTTGAATGCAAGACCTGGAAGTCAAAACGGAATTCCCGGGGGAAGACAAGACAAAGTCGAGGCTGAAGTCCGGGTGCCCTGCCATGTGCCGATCCGATGTTCTGGTGAGGGCCGCCGTTTTGCTTGCCATGAGCGTTTGCGTCGCAAAGGCCGACACCGTTCTTGCCAGCCTTTACTCGCCCATTCCCTCCGCAGGTTCTACAGTCACATCGATCAGCCTGATTGGCATTACGACCCCATCCCAGGCCGAGGTGGGTGGGGGTTCGTCCCCATATGCGATTACCTTCGACGACGTTGGCTCGGACGAAGGCGTCGTGCAGAATTCGGTGACCGGTGAATACGCCGTTCCAGTGGGGGGTGGGACCACCGGCGACCCCGAGTACCTGACAGCCGGTTATGGATCGACGCTGACGAGCACTATTGCCGATTCGGGGAATTACCTTTCGACCGGCACGGGCACCATCACGCTCACCTTCACCAGCACGCAACATTGGCTCGTTCTGCTGTGGGGTTCGATCGACACAGGGAATTCGTTGACGATTGACGATGGTAGCGGGACGGGCGGGACGAACTTCACGGAAACCGGGACTGCCCTGCAGCAGATCGTGGAGGGCTTCACTACCAACGGGTCTCAGGGTGTGGGTGGAAGCGCTTATGTTGTGATCAATTCGCCGAACGGGTTTACCACCGTCACCTTCACAAGCAATGTTGTTTCCTTCGAGTTTGCGGGCATCGCGACCTCTACAAACGGCTTCTTCTTCGCTCCCGAACCATCCAGCACGCTGCTGGTCGCAAGTGGGTTCGGGATCGGGATCGGATTCATCGCCGCACGCCGCCGGCGAATCGCGAAAGCAGCGGCTCGGGTACATAGCTAGAAGCGGTTCTTGTCCGCACGTTCCGTAGCCCTGGCAGCGCACCCATTGTTCTCACCGGCCGGAGCAGGTAAACGCTCTCGGCGCGGCCGAGTTCCACGCGGATACGCGGAGCGAGTGCTGACCGGCAGCGCACGATTCACCCTTCGAGCGGATCATGATCGATTCCGACGTGCGGTTCGGGAAGCTGTGCATTCTCGGCAGTCGGATCACGGTTCACGAGATGCTGGAGTGGGGCATTCCGGCAGCAGATTCTGGAAGACCTTCCTCAACTCGAAACGGATGGCTTCGTCCCGGTGAGCGCTTACGCCGCCGAGCTTGTGGCAGGCAGCAAAGCCTAAAGCGGACGAGGCACGGGCCGGGCCCGCCCGGCGCCTACGGGCGGCGCACAGGGCGGCTGCGTTTCAGGTGCGCGTTCAGGTGGCCGATGGACGCGAACTGGCCGGCATAAACGGCGGTGCGAGGCGGAGCCGGCTTGCGGCGCGAGTCGAAATCGCGGCGGCGGAACAGGTCGGAAGACGCAATCACAGCCGCGCCCATGGGGCGGTATTCGTAAGTGCCTTGCGCCCACGCGACATCGCGATCGAGCCAGAGATAGAAGCCCATCGGCTTCATGGTAACTCAGGCGCGCGTGAAGGCTGTGTTGGTAGGACAGACGATCGGTTCTCGTCGTCAATGCGTCTTGCCGTAGCGAAACCGATAGGCCACAAAAGAACGATGGCCTGTCCTACCGGGTCCGATTCACTGAACTTGAGATTCGGTTCTATGGAGAATTCGTTCCCTATGGTTGCGGCTCGGATGCACTGCGGCTATCGCCGGAAACGCAGCTCGTCCTTGAAGGCTTCCAGGGAATTGTAGACGATGGGGCAAATCGACGCGCGGTCGACGAAGTCCCACATGCGGCTGGCGATCGAGCCGTTGCCGCGCACCAGGTGCGGATAGCGCTGGCAGATGCCCGGACGCGCGTCGTATACCGAGCAGAGATTGCCATCCAGAAACACGCAGCCAGCGCCTTCGGTGAACTTGAGCACGCGCGTCATCTGCCCTTCGTCGGCTTCGAGCGTCGTGTAATCGGCGATGAACCGCTCGGTAGACGTGTGCAGGTGCCGCGCCAGCTTTTCGATGTCGCGCTCGGTGACTTCGGTGGTCGAGGTCCTGCAGCAGTTGGCGCATTCGGTGCAATCGATCTGGTCCTGGATGCGTTGGGCGGTGCGCCGCAGGATACGGTCGGAATAGTCGCGCGATTTCATGAAGCTGCGGAACTTGCGGTTCTCGTCGAGCTTCTTTTCACCCAGTTGCTGAATCTGCACGAGGTCGGTGATGAGGACAGGCGTTTCGCTCAATACAGCCGATTGTGCCACAAGCGGAGGACCGGCTGAGGGATGGGAATCGAATGTTGCGTGCTCCAACCGCTATCGCCTCAACCGCCGGGCCAGGGCCGCGCACTCCTCGACCCGCAGCAGAGAGGCGGCAGCCAGGTAGACGATGCCATAGGTCGCGATCACCACCAATCCAAACCCCAACGGATGATGGCCGCCGAGCGCAAGCTTCACGCCCCATGCGGCGGCGGCGGCAACTGCGGCGGCGAACCAGAGATGCGCGACCAGCGACGCAGGCAGGCCGGTGCGGCCGATGCGGGCGTTGAGCGTGCGGCGCAGCAGTGTGAATTCCACCCATCCAGCTATGCCGGCGGACGCGGTGAGCCCGGCGACGCCCCACTGCGGATCGATGCCGATCCAGCGGGGCAGCGGAATGGCGCACAGGTAACCCAACCCGCTTGTGAGGACCACGCGCACGACGGCGAAGCGCAGTGGCGTGCGGGTGTCGCGGAGCGCGTAGTAAGTGGACGAGTAGAGGCGCCCCAGCGTTTGTGCCAGCAGGCCCACCGCCGAGCCTGCCAGAATGGCCCACACGTAGCGCGAATTGGCGGCGCTAAAGCGGCCGCTTTGAAACAGCACCGCGGTGACGACGCCACCCAACGCCAGAAACGCCATGGCGGAAGGCACGATGAAGAACGCGATCTGGCGGAGGCCTGCATCCAGGCGGCGGCGCAGTTGCGTGGCCACCTCGGTAGCGTCGCCCAGAGCGCTCGACATGGCGGGCAGCTCCGCCGCCGATACCGACATGCCGAACAAGCTGACCGGCAGGAGATACAGCGTCTGGGCGTTGGTGAGGCCGGCGACGGCGCCCGTTCCCAACAGACTGGCCAGCAGCGAATCCACAAATCCGCTGATTTGCACCACGCCGCGGCTGAGGAATACCGGGGCGAAATTGCGTATCACCTCCCGCACTTGCGGCGCGTCGGCGTCGAGGCTCGCCCGCAGCCGCCTCGCCAGGCGCAGCACAACCGGAAGTTGCACGCCAAATTGCAGCGCGCTGCCTGCCACCGATCCCCAGGCCAGCGTGACCGCCAACGCCGCTTGCGGCTGGTGACGGAACAGCACCAGCGCGGCGATCATGGCCACGTTCCACACCACCGGCGCGGTGTAAGAGAGAAAGAACTTGCGATGGCTGTTAAGAATCCCCAGGCACCACGCGGAGAGAACCAGCATGCCCGCGCCGGGAAACAGCACGCGCACGATGCGGATGGTGAGCTCGCGTTTGGCGCCGTGGAAACCGGGAGCGATGGCATCGATCAGCCACGGCGTGGCCAGCATTCCGGTGAGTACCAGCGCCGAAGCGGCCAACGCCAGAATGGAACCGACCGCGCCCGCCACGCGGCCTGCTTCTTCTTCGTCGCCCTGCGCCAGCAGACGGGCGTAAACCGGAATGAACGAAGCCGACAGAACTCCTTCGCCGAACAGGTTTTGCAAGAAATTGGGGATGCGGAAGGCCGCGTTGAAGGCATCGGCCGCGTCCGACAAGCCGAAGTAATGAGAAAAAATGCGCTGGCGCACAAGGCCGATCAGGCGGCTGAGCAGAATGCCCGCGGCAACCAGCGAAGCGTGGCGCGCGGTGGACGATGGCTGCTTGGGTGCAGGCATGTGTCTCGCGTCCACCTACGCCGGCCGGTCCCGGTCGAGATGAATCTCGCGGGTGGGGTAGGGAATCGCGATGCCCGCTTCGCGCAGGCGGCGCAGAATGCGCTTGCGCAACTGGTGGCGGACGGCGTACTGCTGGGAGAACTCGGCGACCTGGTAGCTGAGCGTGAAGCCCAGCGCGAATTCGCCAAATCCGGGGTCGAGCGCGGCCGAGGGCGCCGGCTCACCCAGCAGGCCGGGAATGTCGCTGGCCCCCGCGGTTGCGATCTCGACCAGCAGGCGTTCCACCACGTCCGGGTCCGCATCGTACGGAACGTTGACCTGGAGCGAAGCGGACATGCGCTGCACGGGCAGGTTGTAATTGGTGACGATGGCCTGGGCCAGCTTCGAGTTCGGTACGATAACCAGATTGTTGCCGAGCGAGCGGATGGCCGTGGATCGCCAGCCTATGTCCGCCACGTAGCCTTCCTCACCGGTGGCGAGCTTGACGTAGTCGTTCAGCCGCATCTGCCCCGCCACCGCGATATAGAAACCGGCGAACAGGTTGGACAGCGTGTCCTGCAACGCCAGTGCGACGGCCAAGCCGCCCACGCCGAGGGCCGTCAGGATCGGCGTCACCTGAACGTTTTCCGCGCTCAACAGCAGCAGCACGCCGATTACCAGCGCCGTAATCTGGGCCAGCGTGGTGGTGAGCGTGGTGACGGGCAGCGCGCCGGGAATCTGACTGCCATACCCGCGCACCAGGTCACCCGCCGATCGCATCGCCATCAGCGTAAAGCTGGCAATCCACAGCGCGACCAGAATGCGGGGAGCGTATTTATCGGTGACCACGAGCGGCAGCGGCGCCGATTGAATCGCCAGGTGGACCGCCAGAATCAGCGCCCAGATCGTCGTGGGGCCGCTCAGCGCCGTACACATCACGTGGCCGGGACGGCTGCCGGTGCGCGCCACCCAGGCGCGCAAGCCGCGCAGGATGAGGCTGCGCACCAGGTACGCGACGGCGAATGTCACCACCAAAACGATGCCCGGCCCGATCCATTGCCTGGGCTCGTGCGCTAGAGCGCGAAGTGTCTCCATGGGTTCCTATCCAGGATCACACAAAAAGGCCTGCACGTTACACCCGGCGCGCCCGTCATTTCGATGTGCGGTGGAGTGTGCTCATACTGTCTGTGCTGCTGGCCGGCTGCCTGGCGGCGGAAGAACTGAGCGCGTGGGAACTCTACGAGTTTGGGCGGGAAGCGGAAAAAAAAGGCCACATGGCCCAGGCTTACCTGCTGTACTCGAAAGCTGCCACAATCGAGCCGCGGAACCAGACGTATTGGCTGCGCAGCCAGGCCGTTCGTTCCCGCGCGGCTCTAGAAGCCCAGCCGGTTCCGCCCCCGCGAGCGGCAAGCGTTGGGAGCATCGATGACGCCGGGGCGCCGATCGAACCTGCGACTCTGCGCGACCTTGCCGATGCGAAAAAGGCGCTGCCGCCCTCGCAACTGGCCGGCGGCGATCAGATCCACGATTTCGATCTGACGGGAGATTCGAAGAAGGTTTATACCGAAGTGGCCAAGGCTTTCGACCTGGACTGCGTCTTCGACGGCGACTACGTGGCGATGCCATCGCTCCACTTTCACTTGGACGGCGCGGGCTACCGGGAGGCGCTGCACGGCTTGGAGTTCGCGACCGGAACTTTCCTCACGCCGGTTTCCTCCAAACTTTTCCTGGTTTCGAAGGACACGCCGGAAAAGCGAAACCAGAACGAGCCGGCGGTTGTGGTCACCATTCCACTGCCAGATGCCGGCGTAGAGCAGGACTTCACGACTCTGATCGACGGTGTGAAAACTGCGACGGGCGTTGAGAAAACCAGCATCGATTCGCAGACACGAATGCTGGTGCTGCGTGGCAGCCTGTCGCGCGTGTTGCCGGCTCAGGCTCTGTTGGAGCAACTTCTCTACCCGCGGGCCCAGGTAATGATGGAGCTGAAGATGGTGGAAGTTGCG
>CAZFOP010000165.1:0-7777 GCA_964520085.1 uncultured Solibacteraceae bacterium
ACCTGAAGTATCAGAACCGCCGCCCGGACTACATCGCCGCATGGTGGAGCGTGGTCAATTGGCCGGAAATCGAATCGCGCTTTAACTCCGTGAAGTAGTCGGAAGTAGGGCAGACGATCGTTTGTTGGCGTCTGTCAATGTGTTGCGCCTAGGCCAACCATGACAGACCACGAAAGGCGATGGTCTGTCCTACCGGATTCCGTCCGCTCCACGCGGCACGACCCGGTCCTGCGATAATGGCAGGCGTCACCGGTTCTACATGCAAAAATACGACCTCATCGTTATCGGCTCCGGTCCGGCGGGACAACGGGCCGCAATTCAAGGCGCCAAGTGCGGCCGCAGCGTGGCGGTCATCGAGCAGCGCGAAATCGTCGGCGGCGCTTGCGTCAACACGGGAACCATCCCGAGCAAGACCATCCGCGAAGCCGTGCTGCACCTTTCCGGCTATCAATACCAGGGCATCTACGGCATCAACTACCACGTCAAGGAGAAGATCTCCATCGCCGACCTTGGTTTTCGCGTCAACCAGGTAATCAAGACCGAAGTGGATGTAACCCAGGCGCAGCTCGCGCGCAATGGCGTGGAGGTGATTTACGCGCACGCCTCGTTTCTCGACGCGACGCACGTCCGCGTGGAGAACGTGCGCGGACAATCGGATCTGGAAGCGCCGCTGATTCTGATCGCCGCCGGCACCAAGCCGGCATCGTCCCCCGCCGTGCCCATCAACGGCCGCAACATTATCAACAGCGACCAAATCCTCAACATGCCGGAGATTCCGAAGACGTTCATCGTGGTGGGCGGCGGCGTCATCGGGGTGGAATACTCGTGCATGTTCGCAATTCTCGGAGCGCGCGTGATCCTGGTGGAAAAGCGCCCACGGCTGCTGGAGTTCGCCGACCAGGAGATGGTGGAGGCGCTGTCCTACAATCTGCGCGACCACCGCGTGACAATGCGCTTGAACGAGGAAGTGGCCAGCGTGGAAGAAACGCCGGACGGCGGCGTGGTGGCCAACCTGAAAAGCAACAAGCGCGTGGCCGGCGATGCGCTGCTGTATGCGGTGGGCCGCCAGGGCAACGTGGACGACTTGAACCTGGCCGCTGCCGGCCTGGATGCGGACAGCCGTGGACGCATTGCCGTCGACGATAACTATTGCACGAAGGTGCCCAACATTTACGCTGCCGGCGATGTGATCGGTTTTCCCAGTCTGGCTTCGGTTTCCATGGAGCAGGGTCGCATCGCCGCGGCGCGCGCCTTCGGCATCAAGATCGAATCGAACCGCGCCAACTACCCGTACGGCATTTACACCATCCCCGAGATTTCCTTCATCGGCAAGACCGAAGAGCAGTTGACCGAAGAAGATGCGCCATACGAAGTGGGTCTAGCGTACTATCGCGAGACCGCGCGCGGGCAAATTCGTGGCGATACCACCGGCCGGCTCAAGCTGATCTTCCATCGCGAAACGCGTGAACTCCTGGGTGTACACATCATCGGCGAAGGTGCCAGTGAGCTATTGCACATCGGTCAGGCCGTGATGATTCTGAAAGGCACCATCAACTATTTTGTGGATACGGTATTCAACTATCCGACACTGGCCGAATGCTACAAAATGGCGGCCTTCAACGGGATCAATAAACTGACGCGGATTTGAGGAGGGCAGAATGGGTTTGCGCATAGGAGTGTTGGCCACCCGCTACCTCTGGGCCGGCGCGGTTGAGGCCACCAGCCTGGGCGACGTGCGCTGTTGCCCGGAGCCAGGCACAACGGATCTCATCGATCTGCAATCGCTGCACCACGACGAAGTGATTACCGCGATCCGCGAGCTGATCGCCCGCTTGCGGCAAGGCGCGCCGGTGGACTCGGTGGGAGCTGGAATTTCCGGCGTGGTGCGCAATGGCGTCATCGAGGAAGCGCCCAATTTGGGCCAGTTGAAGGGGCTCGCCATCGCCGCGCGCCTGGGCGAGGCGCTCAAAGCCGACGGAATCGACGTGCCGGTCATCGCGCTCAACTCCGCCGATGCGCTGGCCGCCGGTATCGCCGCCACCCACGGTGCGATGGAGAAACTGGTGCGCGTCTGGTACCTGGGCGATGGCATCGGCTTCGGCCGCTACCCGCGCGGTGAAGGCGTTTGGGAGGCCGGCCATTCCGTGGTTTCGCTGGACCCGAAAGAACGTTACTGCGGCTGCGGCGGCGTGGGGCACCTGGAAAGTATCATGGGCAACCGCGCGATTCGCCTGCGCTTCCTCGATCTGGAGCCGGAAGAGGTGTTCCTCGCCGCGCGCCACAACGATGCGCGCGCCGTCGGGTTCGTCCGCCTTTGGCACCGCGCGCTGGCTGCCGGTACGGCCACCAGCGTCCACCTGGACGGCCCCGGCCGCTTCTACCTGGCCGGCCCTAATACCGGCTACATCGATGCCGGGCAGCTCGGCATGTATCTGCAGGAAATGGTGAAGATGAGTTCGCTCCAGGGCAGCCTTTTCGAAATCGTACCCAACAGCCACGACCTGGCGCTGATCGGCGCCGCCGTGTGCGGCGCGACGGGGTAGGACGGACGATCGTTGTTTGTCGTCTGTTGGAATGGGCCGCCGGCCCGCGAAGTTCCATGAAAAACGCCGGTAACGCCGGCGGTCTTGCCGCGGGTGATCTGCCGGGATTCCCGGAGCTCCGGGGCGGTTTTTCGACCCTGTCAGTTGCCTTGCCTTCGGGAGAAACAACCGACCACGAAAGGCGACGGTCTATCCAACCGTCTATTCGATCGTCAACTGGTCGCCGATTTCGGTTCCCGTCGCGGCCGCGATTCCGGCCGGCAGTTCCAGCACGGAGTGGGCCCAAATGCACGCGCTGATGCGCCATGGCGGGACGGTATGACGTACTTTTCGCACCCGCCGCCGCTTGTCCAAGTACACCAGGTCAATCGCGAATTTCATGAAGAATGTGTGAACGGATTGGCAGGGGACGATCCACAGCCCTTCGCCGGCGTTCAAGCTTGTGTGCTTGAGCAAACCGACGTTGCGCGTCGGGCTGGAATCCGCGACAGTCACGGCGCCTCCCAGCACGGTGCCGCGGCTTTCATTGCGCACGTGGACTAGCAATCGCCACGAATATAGCACGCCTGTCATTGCCGTGCGCTGGCGGATTTCCGGTCACCAAGGGTGGAGAAAATCCGGCAGGCGTGAAAATCCAGGTTTTGCCGTGACTTAGCGGCTGAAATGTGGGTGCGAGGCGACGGCTGAGGCACGCTCCATGGCTAGACTGAAATCGGCAGGAGGGTTCCCCTTCCACTCGCGCCCGAACCGGCACGAGGCCGCTCAACTTTCCGGAGGTATCATGATTCGCCGTCTGTTCGTCGCCGCCGCGTTGTCGATTTGCCCGCTGCTGGCCGCTCCGCCATTAACCACCATCCAGGATGTGCTGTACAAGGCCGATGGCACGCGTTTCAACGGCACCATGACCATCAGTTGGACCAGCTTCCAGGCGGTCGACAATTCCTCGGTCATCACGCAAAACACCACCGTCAAAGTGCTGAACGGCAATCTGCACGTCGATCTGGTTCCCAATACGACGGCGACGCCGGCGACCCTCTACACGGTCACTTACAACAGCGATGGCTTCGTGCAGTTTCAGGAAACCTGGAGCGTGCCGTCCAGTCTGACGCCACTGCACGTGCGCGATGTGCGCACCGCGCCGGCGTCGTCGGGCGGGTCGGATTTGACCGACGGGGGCACCACGGTTCCGGAATCGAGCGTGGTTGGCCTGGTGGCCGACCTGGGGGCACGGCCGCTGGAAGCTCCGGGGTTTGCGCCGGGCCACGTTGCCATGATCAACTCGAGCGGCCAGGTGGATTCTGTGGTGGGCAACCCCGCCGACTGCGTATACGTGAACGGCTCGTCCGGCCCGTGCGGCAACGGCAGCGGTTCCGCGTATAACTTCGTCGACGGCGATTCGCCGGTCGGCGCAATCGACGGCAACAATGCGACCTTCACGCTGAATGGCGTTCCCAATCCCGCTTCCAGCATGGCCTTGTATCGCAATGGCGTCTTGCAGAAGGCCGGCTTCGACTACACGTTCTCCAACGGCGCTATCCAGTTCGTCGCGGCCTCCACGCCGCAGCCAACCGATGTGCTGCTGGCCAGTTACCGCACCACCGGCAGCGATTCCACCTCGTACCCATCGCCGCAAGTGCTATGCAGCGGCAGCGGCGTCGCCTCCTCGTTGCCCAACCTGACCACGCTGGCGATGTGCAGCGTTCCCGCCGGGTTGCTCGCCCCCGGCGACCGGTTGGAAGTTCATGTCGATTACGCCCACGTAGGCAACGCAGGCCCAGCCGCTATTTCGGTGGTGTGGGGTGGCACCACGGCGCTCAGTATCAGCGCAGCCGCCGTCGAGACCATGCTAACCGGGCGTGTGGATGGCTCCATACTCGCCACTGGCGCGCAGGTCAGCTCGCAATCCTGGGGCGCCCGCACCAGCCTTGCGACTGGCGTCGTGGGCGCGCTCGATTCCTATAGCGCCGGGTTGACGCTGACATTTCTCGGTTCAGTCGCCGCCAGCGCCGATACCATCGCTCTCCAACACTTCTCCGTAGTGCGAGTGCCGTAAGCGGAGTGGCGGGCGTGCCCCGATTTCAGGTAAACTCGAATATTCAGCCCCATCTGCGCCTGTTTCTTTTGCGGCGCCAGAGGGCGCGTAGCTCAGTTGGTTAGAGCGCCTGCTTCACACGCAGGAGGTCGCAGGTTCGAGTCCTGCCGCGCCCACCATCCAAATCCGGCTAATAATCCCCCAGCCGCTGCGTCCACACTGTTATGAAGCCTCCAATCGCTTTCACCGCCGCCTTAGCGACCCTTTTTTCCGGCGTGCTTTCCGCCGCCGACCCACAACTCCTCAACCTGGTGATGCCGGACGTCAAGGTGATGGCCGACGTCAATGTGGCGCAGGCCAAGACCTCGCCGTTTGGCCAATTCGTGCTGTCTCAAGTCGAGACGCAACAGCTCACGCAGATCGCCGCGCTCACCGGCTTTGACCCAACTCGCGACGTCAATGAACTGCTGGTCGCCAGCAACGCCGCCGCGCAGCGCTCCGGCCTGGCGCTGGTCCTCGGCAGTTTCAATGTGACCGCTATCACCGGCGTGATCGCACAACAAAAGGTGGGCACTGAAACCTATCGAGGCGTCACCATCTTCGAAGACCCACAAAAGCAAGCGGGCCTGGCGTTCTTGAGCGGCTCGATCGCGGCTGCCGGCGACCTGGTCAATCTGAAAGCCGCCATTGATCGTCTGTCGTCGCCATCCATCCTGCCGGCTGCGCTGCTGACGGAAATCGGCCAATTGAGCGCGACGGACGACGCCTGGGTGCTCAGCACGGTGCCGCCATCGAGCCTGACAAAATCGTCCTCCGCGCCCGTCGTCCTCGGCCTTCCCAATGGTGCCGAAAACGCGCTCGGCACCGTACAGTCCTTTAGCGGCGGCATCAAGTTCGGCGCCGACGTGGTGGCGACCGCGCAGGCGCAAGCCGACACCGCACAGGATGCCACCGGCATGGTCGGCCTGATCCAGTTCCTGGTTAACATGGCACAGTTAAAAGCTTCGCAAGAGCCGCAAGTCCAGGCGCTCGCCAAGGCGCTGACAGTGAGCGCCAACGGCACCGCGGTCAGTATCGCACTGACTCTGCCCTCCGCCCAGTTTCAGGAATTATTGCAGTCGAAAGCCGGCTCGCAGCACCACGCACACAAGGGGCAATAGGCATCCGAAGCGGTAGCGCCGTGGCTGCTCTCTTCCAGCCGCGGCGCTATTTCGCTGCGACGCGCGCGGCCGGAACGGCGGTTTCCATAGTACGCCTACGGCCCTGTCACTGATCCGCACCTTGTTGAAACCGGCGCCCAGCGAGTCGGTGCTGGGTGTCTCATTGACCGGCGTCACGGTGTCCGCCGCGAACAGGCTGAGGCTGAGAACGAGGCTTGGGAGAATTACGGGAATCGTGCGAATGCGGTTGCCGGCGATGGAACCGGCTTTCTCGTGACAGGGCGCTCAGCGTGCCGGCAAGGTCCCTAAGTAATTGCCATATCCCACCACCACGGTCGATCCCACCAGCACCATCAAGCTCACCGCCAGCCACGTCTTCGTCCGCGCGCTCGCGCCGCGCCATTCATGCAGAGCGATGCCCCACAGGCTGCTGAAGATGATGATGCTTGCCATGTGCAGCGTCCAACTGGAGAACTTGTACTTGCCCATCTGCGTCTCGCCCATCGTGTAGAAGAAGAATTGGAAGTACCAGGTCGTGCCGGCCACCGCGCTGAAGAAATAGTTGTTCCACATCGGTGCGCGCTCCGGCTCGGCGCCGCGCACGGGCAGGGCCTCGACCATCTCTTCGCCTGGAGCGTCGATGGCGTTCTCCAGTATCCGCTCCTCGCCGCGCGCCGGATGTTGATGGCGAATCTCCGAGCTGAAGTATTGGTACCAAGTATGGTTTTTGATATTCAGGATCAAACACCAGATGAAGTTGGTGGTGAACCCGCCTGCCAGCAATACCACCAGCACCGGCAGCCCCTGCCACAGCGTCGACGTGCCGTGCTTCAGCGCCAACAGCTTGATGGGCGCGCCCGCGTCCAGTCCGAACGAGAAGCAGGCGCTCATCACTCCCGAAAACGTGGCCACCAGCACGCCTTTTTTCAGGTTGAATTCGCGGATGACCGCCGTCTTTTGCTCCGGCGACATCTCTTTTTCCTTCGACATGCCGGCCTTGCCCGCGAACGCGATGCCCGCCATGCAAATCGCGATGCCCAGCACGATCACCTGGCCAGAGTGCGTCGGCAGCACATTCATGAAGAACGTGCCGTGATAGATCGGCGGTACCAGCGTGCCGAAAGCCGCGCAGTAACCCAGCACCATCGCCATCCCCAACGACATGCCCAGGTAGCGCATGGTCAGCCCGAACGTCAGCCCGCCGAATCCCCACAACACGCCGAAAAAGTAAACCCACCCGATGGTGTCCCATGGCGTATCGTGCAGCACGCCAAGCAGGCCGGTGGAGATGGTCGAGCCGAGCACCCACGGCACGATGATCCAACTGAAGACGCCGCCCACCAGCCAATACGTTTCCCAGCTCCATTTCCGTACGGCCCGGAAGGGAACGTAGAAACTGCCGGACGCCAACCCGCCCAACCAGTGAAAGACCACGCCAATCAGAGGATTCGGATTCATCGTTTGTGTCTCGACGCGCGAAACATCTATTGTAAGCGCCAGTCCCATTCGCACGGGAATCGCCGGCCAGGCTGTTTTGCTAGGTGAAACAGCGCGGACTCTGGGTTTTGGATGAGCCTGGCCGTATCCGAGGTACAGATATGGAACGCGGTGCCGTCAGCCCGGAGTGCGAAAGCCAGCGGCCCGCCGCGCAAGCCATCTGGATACGGAACTCCGCGCTGTCAACTGCGGATTGGAGGCGCAAGGCGGCCCGATTAGCGCTGGTGCCCGATTACGGACCTTCGGTTCAGCTCTTCGGTTTGGTGAGATGGCGGTACAGCTTGAACCCCAGAAAACTCAAGACTCCGCCGGCGACGGCTCCAACTCCGATCGCTACACCCGCAGATAGGGCGGTCACGCCACCCTGCGCGGCGAGTTCCAGAACTCCAGCGGTCGCACCACCCGCACCGCCAACACCGGCACCGACCGAGGCCGCCGCGGCGGACTTGATCTTCTCGCTCCCGTTTTCATCCACAATACTTGGATTCTAGCGCATCCCGTCTCCCCTGCGGCTTTATCTACGCCGTCTGGGCGCGGCTCCGGTC
>CAZFOP010000166.1:0-7776 GCA_964520085.1 uncultured Solibacteraceae bacterium
ACTCCGGCATGACGATTTCGATTTCGTACGGCTCGCGGTATTGGTTGGGCCAGGTTTCAATCTCCGGCAGCGGAGCGCGCGTGCCGGATTCGGCGTGTTCATCGGTGTATTGACGCTTCATGCGAGATCCTTCGCGAGCAGGCCTAGAAACAGGCCGACATCGGCCACCACTCCCACCGCCTGTCCCGTTCCGCGATCACTCACCTTGGTGGCGACCGCGGGATTGATATCCACGCAAACGATGCGAACCCAACTCGGCAGCATGTTGCCGGTGGCGATGGAATGCAGCATGGTGCCGAGACACAGCACCAGGCCCGCGCCCTGCAACTCGGCCGCGTACGCATCCTGCGCCGCGTTCATATCGGTAATGGTGTCCGGCAACGGGCCATCGTCGCGCAAGCTGCCGGCCAGCACGAACGGCACGGACGCCTTCACGCATTCGTACAGCACGCCAGATTTGAGGCGCCCGTTGGCGACCGCCGCACTCACCGAACCGGCGCGGTAGATGGCGTTGATGGCGCGCATGTGATTGCGATGCCCGTGCTCTTCGAGGCGCCCGTCGGCCAGGCGAACGCCGAGCGACGTACCAAACAGCGCCGCTTCCGCGTCGTGCACGCCCAGCGCATTGCCGCTCAGCAGCGCCTGCACCCAGCCCTGCCGGATCAGCGCCGAGAGTCCTTCCACGCCGCCTGTGTGCACCACTACCGGCCCTGCCACCACGACGACTTTGAGCCCGCCCGCGCGCGTCTGGCGCACCAGTTCGGCGGTCTGGCGCACGGCGGTTTCCACCTGCCGCTCGGACGAAGTGCCGTTGGCCATGAAGGCGAAGGACAGGCGCCCGCGCTCTTTCGTTTCCGGCACCACGCGAATGCCGCGCAGGCCGGTGACGATGTGATCGCCGCGGCGCAGGTCGCGGAGACGGCGGCAGCGGGCGCGTCCGTTCTCCACTACCACCATGGCGTCCATGCGCTGGTTCTCGACTTCGATCCACTGCTCGCCGTGGCGGACGTAGGTGCGATGGTTGGTGGTGGAATAGAAATCTTCCGGCGCGCAGCGGTCGCGCTCCACCTCGCGGAGTTGGGCGTCGCTCGCATCCACCGGCGCGCAGCCGAGCAGCAGCAACGTCTCGAGCAGCCGGTCGAGCGCGCTTTGATCTTCGGCCGTCACCTTCAGCCGCAGATACGACGCTTCGCTGTTGGTGCGGCCGATGCGGAACTCTTCCACCTCGAAACGGCCGTGCTGCTCCACCACCGTATCGAAGATATTCTCCATGATGTGGGAGTCGATCAGGTGGCCTTCCGCTTCGACAACTTCCTGGAATTGCATAGAATCTTTCATTGTACCGTTGGCGGAAGTAGAAGCTCGCTACCGGCTTAGAGCGAAGTCGAAGTGTGCGGCTGATGGTCGACGGTGGATTGACTCCCAGGCCAGAGCCGCGACCACAGGGAGCGGTCACATTGGACACACGGCCTTTGCTTCGCGCGCCCAAATGCGTGCGACACGCGATACGTCCGCCCCCTCCGGTCGCGGCCCCGATTGCGCACAACGGGCAAGCGTTTTCGGCTCGAAAGCGAAGCGAGGATAGCGATCCAATCCAATACAGGTAAAGCGACTATCGGACCTGATTGAGTGATATGTTACAGTCGCCCCATGATCAAGCTCCCGTTACGCAGGAACGAAGGACTCATGATCGTGCTGCTATTGGCGGTGCCGATGGCTCTGGGCGCGCTGCTCCCGCGCGTCTTCCCGTTTGTGATACCCGATTTCAGCGATGCGCGCGCGGTGTTCCATTTCAAGGATGGCGCTTGGACGCCAACACCGCAGGTATCCGGTGGACCGTGGGGATTGAAGGTGTCCGGCCAGGGAACCGTGTGGACCATCTCGGCCACGCGCGGCGGCTTGTGGCGGTTGGATGGCGACCACTGGACCCACTACGGCAAGGAGCAATTCGGCTCCCGCGCGGATTGGCTGCAGGGCGGTTTCGCACTACGTAACGAGGAAGTATGGGGCGCCATTCCCGAAGGCGCCGTCCAGTTTGATGGGCGGAGATGGCACCTCTACGCGGACGCACTGAAGACCCGCCGACCGTTCGATACTGTGGCCGGACCCTCCGGCGTATGGATCATCGATCATGATGGGAACCTGTCGCACTTCGACGGCATCAGTTGGACGATTCGAAGCCTGCGCGGCGTCGTGAATATGGCGCCAGCCGCTGAGGACAATGGCGCGGATGACTCCCCCCGTCTGACGATGACTAGCGACGGGCGGCTGTGGGTTTCCTTGCACGGGCTGTGGCGGCAGGATGGCGAGACGTGGCGCGAAGTCCACTCCCCCGGCCTGAACCTCGCCGATGTCTGGCCGATTGGCCACGACACCGAGAACGTGTGGCTGTGGTTATGGCGCACCGGCGAGGTGGCCGCAGTGGCGCCCGATGGCCGCATCGCGGCTCGCTATGGCTGGCGCGAGATGGGCATGTCCGGGCGCGAGCGGTTCGACGGGCTCGCCGTCTCGAACGGGCGAATCTGGATTGCAAGCTCGGCTGGTCTGCTGACGTTCGACGGCGGCCGGTGGCGGAGTCTGGGGCGCCCGCCAGCCTCGACCACGGTTACGGAGGTTGCTCTGGCACCGGACGGCAGTGTCTGGGTACTGGCGGAAACACGATCGCTCACGCGCGTCGCGAGATTCATAGGGCCGCCGCTGGCAGCCTGCACGCTTCTATTACTCGTGATCGGCTTGCTGCTCTCGGCGTGGCTGCAAGGCCGGGCGGAGACATGCTATCAACGGAGAGGGTGCTGGTCGCAGCCGCTGGCGAGCTGCCGGGCATCGATGTCACGAATGGTCAGTCCGATATTGATCGGCAGGCGCGTTCGTTGAGATGGAAACTATGCTCGGTGCTGGTGGGCTTTCCGTTTGTCATCTTCGCGGTCAGACATGCCGTTCAGCGAGTCTGGCCTAGTGCGCCCGCATTGGCGCAGCATGCGGCTGTCGTGGTTTTCGTGGCGCTGGTATGCCTTGTTGCCTGGCTCTTGGGCAAGCACCGGCGCCACTCCGCCGCCGTCAACGCGGAGCAGCCCCGGCCATCTCGCTTTCGTGAGGCCATGTGGGGGCCAGCGAAATGGATCCTGATCGTGGCCATTGTTATCCCCTGCGGCTTTGTGCCCTTTGGCTGGCTAAACCGGCTGATTCCAATTGCCGCTCTGGCTGGGCTCGTCAGGCTCGTGCTGATCATAGTCCTCGTTATGCTGATCATGTCGGGGCGGAGCATCGTGGCGTATCTTCTTGCCAAGCCAGCCTGGCGCGCCGACGATTATGATGGCGCCCTGCGCGGCATCAGGCGGCTGCGCTTCGGCAAGCCAAGCAACTCGCTGATCAACATGGAAGGGTTCACCCACTCAATCGCGAACAACCCAACAGAGGCCGAGCGGTGCTTCCGAAAGGCGCTTGCCGGCGCCAGCGACATTCCGCGTTCCGACCGGGCAGGCTTACTGGGTTCGCTCGGTGATGCATTGAAGGACCAGGGCCGTTATGAGGAAGCCAGGAAGTGTCTCGAGTGCAGTATTGAAATGGGGGATAACACGGCGGGGTCCGCGCGGTTCGATCTGGCGGAGTTGCTGTTGCGGCAAGGCACCGAACCGCTCAGAGCTCTCCAGTTGGTTGACGAGGCCATTCGCATGGCGAAGGGCTCCGCAAGCGGAAAGGTCAGACCATCACGCCTGGCCAGGCGGGCTTGGGCGCTGGCCTTGCTCGGCCGCCGGCAGGAAGCCGAGCAAGCTATCGAGCACGCTCTGTTGGTGCGCCGCGAGGCGGGCGCGCCTTTGTTCGCCAGCACGCGGCTGAACGTTGGCATGGCGCTGGTGGCGATGGATCGGCCGGAGAAGGCCATCGAGCATTTTCGCGCCGCATATGAAGCCGACCCTAAGGGTAAGTACGGCACGCGAGCGTTGGAACAGATCAAGAAGCGCAGCGCCGGAGGCCAATAGCGGATTGACCCTTCAGGCGCTACAGGTCCTTCAAGTACGCCTTGATCAGCGGATCGTTGGCGGCAAGTTCGAGCATTGGCTCACCTTGCATCGTAGCAAGGCTTGCGGCGGGAAGAAAAGCCGAGACGACTCTCGGCTCAGCAGGCCTGGAGGCCTGCGCCACGGACTTACGGCAATGGTATTGGACCTCGGCGCGCAGCACGGACACGTCGGTCAGCCATCGTGACTGCCGCGCAGTCCTGCGTGCCGTGCCGAGAGTGATCTCGACATTTCTTGGTGTGCGCGCCTACCCCTGCCTGGGCGCTTTCGTGGCGGGCATGAAGCGGTTGATGAAACTGGTATCGAAGCGGCCGGCCTGGAAATCGGGGTCGGCCAGGATTCGCTGGTGCAGCGGGATCGAGGTGTGAATTCCCTCGACGATGAACATGTCGAGCGCGCGGCGCATGCGCGCGATGGCCTCGCCGCGGTCATTGCCATAGACGATCAGCTTGGCCACCAGCGAATCGTAATACGGCGGAATCACGCAGTCGGTATAGGCCCACGTGTCCACCCGCACGCCGATGCCGCCGGGAAGATGGAAGCCGGTGATGCGGCCGGGCGATGGCGCGAACGTTTCCGGGTTCTCCGCATTGATGCGGCACTCGATCGCGTGGCCGCGCAGTACCACAGGCCCGGGGATAATCTGCCGCAGCGACTCGCCCTGCGCGATGTGGATCTGGCTCTTGACGATATCCACGCCGGTGACGAACTCGCTGACAGGGTGCTCCACCTGCACGCGGGCGTTCACTTCGATGAAGTACAGCTTGCCCGTCTCGTCCATCAGGAACTCGACCGTGCCCGCACCGTTATAGCCGGCCGCCTGCATGGCGTTGCGCAGCGCGGCGCCGATTTCCGCCCGTTGCGCCGCGGTCACCACCGGCGATGGCGATTCCTCGAGCAGCTTCTGATGGCGGCGCTGAATGCTGCACTCGCGCTCGCCCAGTATCTCGACGTTGCCGTGGTCGTCGGCCAGCACTTGGAATTCGATATGGCGCGGCGCGGCGATGAACTTTTCGAGATACAAGTCGGCCGAGCTGAACGCCGCGCCCGCTTCCGTTTGCGCCTGGGCGAACAGCGCGGCCAGATCCTTGGCGTCGTGTACCACGCGCATGCCGCGTCCGCCGCCGCCCGCCGAAGCTTTCAGGATCACCGGGTAGCCGATTTCGCCGGCGAGCTCCAACGCCTCTTCCGGGCTGGCCAGCACGCCTGGCGAACCGGGCAGCACAGGCACGCCCCGCTCGCGCATGAATGCACGCGCCTGTTCCTTCACGCCCATCAGTCGGATCACGGCCGCCTTGGGCCCGATGAAGCGAATGCCGGACGTCTCGCAGACTTCGGCGAACCCGGCATTCTCGCTCAAGAAACCGTAGCCGGGATGGATGGCGTCGACGTTGGTGATTTCCGCGGCGCTGATGATCGCCGCCACGTTCAGGTAGCTGCGCGCGCTCTTGGCAGGGCCGATGCAGATGGCCTGGTCGGCGAATCGCACGTGCGAGCTGTAACGGTCCGCTTCCGAATACACGGCCACAGTCTGGATGCCCAGCTCCTTGCACGCCTGTATGACCCGGACCGCTATTTCGCCGCGGTTGGCGATGAGGATTTTCTTAAACGGTACGGATGGCAAACATCGCCTCCCCGTACTCGACCGGTTGCCCGTTCATCACCAGCTTGCTTTCCACGATGCCCGAGGTTTCGCATTCGATCTCGTTCATCAGCTTCATGGATTCAATGATGCAGAGCACTTTCCCCGGCTGCACCTTCTCGCCCAAGCGCACAAAAGGCGGCGCGCCCGGCGACGGACACTCATAAAAGGTGCCGACAATCGGCGATTTCACCAGCGTGAGGTTGGGGTCGGCGCCGGTGGCCGGCGCGCTTGGCGCGGGGGCTTCGGCCGCAGCTACTGGCGCAGGCGCCGGAGTGGGCGCCACAGCGTGGACAGGACCGGCTGCCGCGTAGGATGGCGGCGCCAGCACGATTTCCTGCGGCGCGAACGCCGCCCGCCGGATGCGCACGCGGTTGTCGCCGCGCTGCACTTCCAGTTCGGCGATTCCGGTTTCCGCCGCCAGGTTGATCAATTCACGTATTTCGTCTACTGTCACAATGGAATAGCTTAGCAGACGTTACCGCCGAAATAAGTACGGTGGTGAGGGAAATCCCTGAGGCCGCCATCACTTCTTGCTCAATCCCATGTCTTTCCTGAGGCGGCTTACAATAGCGGAGGCGATGCGATCCAACTCCTTCGACGAGGTATCCTTCGGAAGGTCATATATCGACCAGAGGACTTGGCGCGACTTCGTCCCCACCAGGAACACCATCCCTCTGCTTCTGCCCATGGAGGTATTGTCGGCGGGATTGTCGAGCTTGTTCGCCGGCTCTATGATCGACCCCTTCGGCGTTTCGACCTTGTTTTTATCGGCGTCTTGGACGTCCGGCTTCTCCGCGGGTGGGGCCAGCAGAGTGTCCAACTTTTCCTGCAGAGGCGCGCCGATATGGTCGGTGAGCACCGCATCGGCCATCTTCGGGTCGGTTACGATTACGAAAACGTGCTCGCCGGTCAGCGCATTGGCCAGGTATTGCTCGAGCCCGTGGCCCATGGGCAGGACATACACCGTGTGCACATTTTCCAGGTCGGCAGCGGTCAGGGCCGCGGCGCAACTCGCCAGGAGGAGCAATAGCAGTTTGATCGATTTCATTGCCTGTTCCATTATGACGCCGCCGGCGGGCAAAAAGTCTGCCGGCCAAAAGCATGTATAAAGGCCAATCGATCACCGTCATCATCCCCTGTCTCAACGAAGAAGCGGGAATCGAAAAGGTGCTGCGGGCCATGCCGGAGTATGTAGACGAGATTATCGTGGTGGATAACGGCTCTACCGACCGGACTGCCGAGGTGGCTGCCGGCTTCGGCGCCAAAGTGATCCGCGAGGAACTGCGCGGCTACGGACGGGCTTACAGGCGCGGGTTTTCGTGCGCCACCAGCGACTTGATCATTACCCTCGACGGCGACCACAGCTATCCCATCGACGGCATTTCCTACCTGCTGGAGGCATTTCTACACCTCCACGTCGATTTTCTGAACGCCTCGCGCTTTCCGGTGCACGACAGCAGCGCCATGAGCTTCAAACACAAATTCGGCAACCTGGTGCTCTCGCTTGTCATGTCGATTCTGTTTCTTCGTTGGGTGCGCGACTCGCAATCCGGCATGTGGGTGCTGCGCCGTTCCATTCTGCAAGAGATGAAGCTGGAAGCCGATGGCATGGCATTCTCGGAAGAGATCAAGATCGAAGCTTTGCGCCATCCGCGGATCCGTTTCGGCGAAATTTCGATTCTCTATTCCACCCGTTTGGGCGAGAAAAAGCTGAACCCGTGGCGCGACGGGGTCCAGAACCTGGCGTTTCTCGCGCGAAAGCGGTTTTTCCGGTGAGGTGGCGCGGACTTCATCTCGGCGCGGTTGCCTGCACGTGGGACATGCTTCAGCTTGTCCAGGCGAGCGAAGCTCGCCCCTGGAGTTTGCAGTGGGTCTCAGCACCCCCCGGAACAAGCCAGTCGCCGCCGGCGGCGGAGTTTCTTCGACCTTGTGCCCCGAAGACACACGCCGGCGAAGCCGCAGAAACTTGTCCGGCGGCATCGAAGCTGGCTAAGGGCGAGCTCTGCTCGCCTGACAAGCTAAAGCATGTCCCACGAAAAGGCCATGAACGAGGAGGATGGAGCGCCTGCGCCCCATGATTAGCGCCATCGTGCCGGTGTGGAATGGCCGCGA
>CAZFOP010000167.1:0-7770 GCA_964520085.1 uncultured Solibacteraceae bacterium
TCAACCGTTACCGCAACCTCACCATCCTCCTGCTGGTGATCTTCGCGCAGTTTCTACTGCTGGCGGTGCAGGTGAAGAACGATCAGGACGTGCGGATTATCCGCATGTGGACGGTGACCGCCGTCACTCCCTTCGCGCGCGTGGTGGAGTTGCTGCGCGGCGGTAGCGTCGGCTTCATCCGCAACTACATCCTGCTGCACGACGAAGACGCCGAAAACCGCCGGCTTCGAGACCAGGTGGGCCACCTCAAGCTGGAGAACATCTTTCTCAAGAATGAACTGAACACGGCCGAACGCGCCAAGGCGCTCGGCGTGTTTCAGGCGCGAATTCCTTCCAAGACGCTGGCCGCCACCGTGATCGGCACCGGCGCCGGCTCCAACGCCAAGGTGGTCTATGTCGACGCCGGAAGCACGGGCGGTGTCGAGCGCGGTATGGCCGTGGTGACGCCGGACGGCATCGTCGGTAAAGTGATTGCCGCCTACCCGACGGCTTCGGAGATTCTGCTGGCCACCGATTCCGATTTCGCCGCTGGCGTGATGAGCCCGGACGGCGCCGTCCGCGGCACCTTGAAAGGACAGGGAACCCCTCTACTGAAAGTCGATTATGTGCCCATTCAAGAGAAGGTGCAGGTAGGGGAATGGTTCTACACTTCGGGCGACGACCGCATCTTTCCCCGCGGCTTTCCGGTCGGCGTGGTGCGGAGCGTGCGCGACGCGCAGCCATTCAAGGAGATCCTGCTCGATCCGGTGGGCTTGCAACGCGGCCTCGAAGACGTCCTGATTATTACCCAGGGCGTGCACCAGGACATCCCGCCGACCCCCGTCGCCGATCAGCCGGTGTATATCGCGCCGCCGCCGCCGGATGAGTCGAAACCCGCGGCGCCTGCTGCCGCCGGTGCCGCGCCGCCGATTACCGAAGCCGACAAGCTGCGCCTGGAGTATCAGGCTTCCGGCGACGCCCAGGGCCACAAATTCGGCTCCGGGGAGTCCGGCCCACCCAATTTCAACGACATCACCACTACGTTGCCGAAGCCTCTTCCGCCGGCTGCCGTTGTGCCAGCCAGTGCGGGTGCCACGCCTCCCGCCGGCGCCACTACCAAGCCCGCCGAATCCACCCGCCATTCCAACCAGGCCAATGGCGAGCCGACTGGGAGCACAAAGCGATAATGGCTTACTCCTCCGGGCGGATGCTGCTCAGCCAGAGCGATGGTCCGGTCTCGCGTTTTCGCGCCTGGGTCTTCATCGTCATTCCGCTGCTGGCCATCCTTTTTCAGGTTTACGTTCCGCAGTTCTTTCACTTCCTCGACTTTCTGGACATGCCGCTGCTGGTAGTGGTGTATTTGTCGCTGACGCAGCGGAGCCAGGTCGCCGGCCTTTTCACCGGAGCCCTGATCGGTCTTGCCCAAGACTCGCTCTCCAAGAACCCACTCGGCATGTTCGGCATCTGCAAGACTCTGGTGGGCTATTTCGCCGCATCGGTTGGCGTGCACTTCAACGTGGAGAACACCTTCATCCGGCTGCTGCTGTCGTTCTTCTTCTACTTCTTCCACCAGTGTCTTTATTGGGTGATGCAGCGGATGCTGCTCGCCCAACAGCCGCCTTTCGATTACCGGAGCTGGCTCCTGTTCGGTGCGCTGAACGCAGTGGTCGGAGCGTCGCTGTTCCACTTCCTGGACAAGCTCCGCGCAACGGTCTGACACTCGCCGCATCCTGGCCGATCGCGCTAGACTTTAAAGTGCTCCGATGCCCACGCGCACCGACCCTCTGCGAATCGTCCTGCAAGTCCTGCTCTATTTGGCGCTGTATTATCTGGCGTTGATCTCGCTGGCGACGGTGTTCCAATGGCTGGGCGTGTATCTGTTGGGTCTGACGGCCCCAATACTGCTCGCGGCGGCGTTGGCCAACTCGATTTCGTTGCGCATCCACCATGGTTACCGGCTCTGGGACGCGGGGCTCTGGTGGCGCCGCGCTTCGGCCGTCAATCTGGCGCTGGGTCTGGCAGGCGGCGTAGCGGCCGCGTGCCTGGTGCTGGCGCCGCCGCTGGTGGTGGGGGCCGCCCGTATGGAGGCCACGCCGGCCGAGCCGGGCTCCTGGAGCGGAGTTCTGTACCTCGCCATCGTGCTGGCCATTGGCGCGGCTGGGGAAGAGCTTCTCTTTCGCGGCTACGGCTTTCAAGTGCTGCTCGGCGCCATCGGGCCTTTCGCCACCATCCTTCCCATTGGCGTGGTGTTCGCCCTGCTGCACGGCGCCAACCCGCACGCGACCGCATTCGGCATCGTCAACACGGCCGGGTTTGGCATCCTGTTCGGTTACGCTTACTGGCGCAGCCGCGATTTGTGGTTGCCGATTGGTCTTCACTTTGGATGGAACATCACACTGCCGTTGTTCGGCGTGAATCTCAGCGGGCTTACAATGAAGGTGACGGGCCACACGATGGTGTGGTCTGTGGGCAAGCTGTGGAGCGGCGGCGAATACGGTCCAGAAGCCAGTGTACTAACCTCCGTCGCGCTGGTGGCGCTGTGGGTTTTCATTTCGAAAGCGCCGGTGAGCCGGCAAGCCTCGCCGATCGAGGGGCCGCCGGCGGAAGATATTGTATGCGAATCGTCGCGGCCCTTGGCATCCTGACGCTGGCGCCCGCGCTGGGCGCAGCCGACAAGCTCACTTGGCAGGATCGCGTCGAGATCGCGCGCGGGCTCGATTTTGAATATGCCAACGTCAAGGTGCTGCTGCCGCGTTCCCGCAAGCCGCTAGAATTCAACGCGGATGGCACCTGGGATAAGGCCGCCTGGGCGGCCGTCGCCACCCATGCCGACCCCGCCGCGCGCGAGGGCGACCTGGTGCAGATCACCAGGGTGACGATCGAATCCGACCGCCTCCTGCTCGACATCAACGGCGGTTTCACGGGCGGCCGCCACTGGTACAGCAATGCGCAGATCGGCGCCGGCCCTTCCACCAATCCCTCGATGACCCCCATCGCCCAGGGCGATTCCAACGCCAAGGGCGGAACCTATCTGGTACTGCTGTTTCACAAGCCGCTCGAGCCGATTAAGGCGTCCGAGGTGAAGAAGATGCTGGCGCCGGTGCTGGATTTCGAAAAGCACAGCGCCACTGAAATCTATGCCGAGACCTTGACGCCGGAGGTGAAGACGGCCATCCAGGAGAAACGCGCGCTCGAAGGCATGACCCGCGACCAGGTGATTCTCGCGCTGGGCCGCCCCGCCCACAAGTCGCGCGAAACCACCGATGGCGTGGAACTGGAAGATTGGGTCTACGGCCTCCCGCCCGGCAGAATCACCTTCGTCACTTTCAAGGGCGACAAAGTTGTGAAAGTGAAAGAGGAGTTCGCCGGTCTAGGTACCATCGCCCGCGAACCGCAGGAGTAGGGCTGCGCAGCGCTTCGACCGGGACCCGCAACCCGGTTCGGCGGTTCGAGTCGCAGGGTATTGCTTCTCGGATATGCCGGTGCGCCGAGCGGCCGGTTACGTAGTTCCCCACACGAGAATACGGCGATTGATCCGGTCTTGCTAAGACGAATCCGCTCTCACTGAATCGCTGCCCCGGTGCGATGAGACAACCAAGACAGCGACATGAGACCAAAACGCATCCTCTTGCAATCCGCCCTGTTATCGGGCTTGCTCTGCACATCCGCCACCAGCCAGCCATTGACCCGTTTGGGACCTCTGCACCACCCGGCGAGCGCCGCGATCGAGTTGCCCGCGGCCATGCCGGCCAGCTTCCGACTCGGCGTTTCCACGCCGGCCCCGATCCAGCTCGGCACAGTGCGGCAAGCGGAACTGGACGCGGTGGTGCGTCAGCCGCAATTGCCGATGATGGGGATCGAGCGGTCGGTCGATGCCGCGGCGCAGACCGCCGGGGAATGGCTGGCGCTGGACGACGGCAAAGCTGTGTGGAGAATGGCGATTCAATCCGGTGGCGCCTCCGGCGTGCGGGTTCACTTTCACGATTTCGCGGTAGGCAGTGGCTCCGTCTGGGTGTACAGCGAGGACCGCAGCCAGGTTTTCGGACCCTACACGGGCTCCGGGATCGATGGTAGCGGAGACTTCTGGAGCCACGCCGTTTTTGCCGACACGGCAGTCGTCGAGTACCTGGCGGACCAGTGGACGGATACGGTTCCTTTCTCGGTCACGCGGATCGCTCACTTGATGGCCTCCGAGCAGACCATGTCGGCTGGCACTTGCGAGCTCGATGTGAGTTGTTACTCGCCCTGGGGCTCGATTTCGAACGGCGTTGGGATGTACATTTTCGAGAGCGCTGGCGCCAGTTACTCCTGTTCCGGATCCCTGGTCAATGACAGCAACAACGACGCCAAGCCATATTTCCTCACCGCCGATCACTGCATATCGACCCAAGCTATGGCGCAGACGGTCGAAGTGTTCTGGAAATACCAGACTTCCACCTGCAACGGGACGCTGCCCAGCTTATCGAGCGTGCCAACCAGTTTGGGCGCGACCTATCTGGCCAGCGCTCCTATTCAGAGCGGCGACTTCAGCCTGATGCTCCTGAGCTATTTGCCGAACTCCAGCCTGACGTTTTACGGCTGGAATGCAAGCTCGACCGCGCTGGCGATGGGGGCCCCGGTGGTCGGAATGCACCATCCGGAGGCCGATTACACGCGGGTCGTGTTCGGGGAGCGCACGGCGGACGCCACGATTCAAGTGGGGACCGGTGCCGCACCGGCCAGCATGTTCTACCAGATCCAGGCTACCGCGGGCGTCATCGAGCCTGGCTCTTCAGGCTCGCCCCTGTTCCTGCCGGACGAATTGATCGTCGGAACCTTGACATATGGCCCGTCCGGCAATGCGTGTTCGATCAGTCCATTCACCGCGGGTTATGCCCGGTTCGCGGTCGCCTATCCGAGCTTGAGCCAATATCTCTCACCCGTACCCACGCCTGCCGTGACGGTGACCCCGTCGCCGGCGTCAGTCGGTGTGAGTTGGACCGTTGGGTCTGCCGCTCCTTCGGCGCAGAGCATTCAGTTGAGCACCACGTCGACGGCCGCTGTGTCACTCACCGCTGCGGCGAGCCAATCGTGGATTGGGCTTTCGGCGGTCAGCTTGAGCGTGAGCGCATCGAAGAGTGCGAGCTTGTCGGTGACCGTGAGCACAACATCCTTCAGCGCGGCCGGGACGTATAGCGGCACCATTACTTTGAGTGGGATGGGTGTGAGCGTCTCCATCCCCGTGCAGGTGACCGTCGCCGCCGCCGCTGTGGTGGCCGTGGTGCCGGCTCCGTCCCCTCTCACCGTGAATTGGACAATTGGGGCGGCCGTTCCCGCCGTGCAAACCATTCAATTGAGCACCGCGTCAACGGCGGCTGTGTCACTCACCGCAAAGGCGAGCCAATCGTGGATCGGACTGTCGGCAAGCAGTCTGAGTGCCAGCGCCTCGAAGCCCGGCAGCTTATCGGTAACGCTGAACACCGCATCGTTCACTACGGCGGCCGTGTACACCGGCACCATAGCGTTGACGGGTACGGGCGTATCCGTCTCCATCACGGTGCAAGTGAATGTTGCCGCGGCGCCCGTGGTGAACGTGACGTCCACGCCGGCGTCTCTCACCGCGAGTTGGACCATCGGGGCTGCGGCCCCGGCGGCGCAAACCATTCAATTGAGCACCACGTCGACTGCGGCGATGTCGCTCACGGCCAGCGCCAGCCAATTGTGGATCGGGCTTTCGGCCGCCAATTTGAGTGTGAGCCACTCCCAACCGGCCACCTTGTCAGTCGCCTTGAACACGGCGTCCTTTACCACCGCTGGACCGTACAGCGCCACCATCCAGGTAACCGGCACCGGCGTCTCCCTCTCAATTCCGGTAAGCGTGACGGTTAGCCCCGCGCCGACGGCGGTGACTGGCGGCCAGGCGACGGTGATTCCGCTGGTCGAAGATGGCAGCGGCGTCGTCACCAGTTTCACTCTGCTGAACCCATACGCATCGCCGACAGTGGCTTCACTCGCGTTTTTCTCGGGGTCGGGCGTGCCCGTCTCCATTGCCACCGGGACGGCTGCCGCCACTTCGTGGCAGAATGTGACGATTCCCGCATACGGCACAGCAACTATCGCCACCACCGGCAGCTCCAGCCCGCAAAAGCAAGGCTTTGCCATCGTCGAGACTGGCGATGCAACCAAACGCTTGCCGGCCGTGGCCCAGGTTGGGGCGGACCTTGTCGCACCGTCGGTAGCCATGACGCCGCCGTTTGTCGTACCGTTCGACGCCACTTCCACCGCCGCCACCACCCTCTATGTCTTCAATCCGGCGACGGCCGGCTCGGTTACGCTGGGCCTGACGATCTACAACAGCGCGGGGACCACGCTCGGCTCCGGCAATATCGTCGTACCGGCACAGCAGCAAGGCACCGTCACGATGTCGAAAAGTGCGGCGGTTTTCGCGGGGCAGAAGGGAACGCTGTCCGTCACAGGGTCTGCCCCGGTTTGGAGCATGGGGGTCCGCGTCGATGGCGGCGGCCGCATCGACATGGTCCCTCCCGAGTTCAATTGACCTGTGGAGCATGGTGTGCGGCGTGCCGGAACTGGCAGTCTCGATACTGGTGGAATCCGCGCCGGCCCGACGGAACAAAAATGGGATCGCAACTCCCTGCTAGAATTGCCGTAGTGCGCCCGTAGCTCAGCTGGATAGAGCGGCTGGCTTCGAACCAGTAGGCCGGGGGTTCGAGTCCCTCCGGGCGCACCAGTAACATATTTATTTGTCAGTTTGTTACGGCACGCTTGCTGCACGCACCGTCGGGCAGGTCTAGCTGAGTGTGCCCAGAACTGTGCCGACCCTTTACCACGCGAGCCTTTTCCATCGCGGCGAGGATTGTCTGCTCTTGCGGGTGAACGTATCGCTTCGTGGTGTTCATATCCCGGTGTCCCGCGAGGTACGCGAGTGTCCACGGGTCCACGTGTGGCGCCCAACGCGTGAGGCAGGTATGCCGAAGTGTATACAACTCGAAGCTCGCGAAACAGCGTTTGGGATCGCTCGTCTTTTCCCGAAGCATCCGGGTGGCCTCGGAAACCGCCGTCGCGTGCTGCCTCTTGAGGCTCGAAGGCTCGATATGGCCACTCATGGTTGGAGCCGGAAATACCCATTCGCCATCGTCCGGCTTCGAGAGACGCATCTCCAAGATGGCCTGCACGTACGGTGTCATCGGAATGCGTCGGCGGGCATTGTTTGTCTTTCCGAAATGAATCTCCAACTTTCCGCCAAGGACGTTCTCTGGACGGAGCCGGAAGCATTCCTCCGGCCGCAACCCGCAATCCAGCAGAATGCGCGCCACATCTGCCAGGAGGCGCGGGTCGGTGTGCTGCTCCATCGCCTCGGAGTTCGCCGCACGGAAGTACAGAAGTTCCTCCTCGGGGGTCAGCACGCGTTCGCGGTGATTTTCGCCCGGAACCATCTTCACCGTCGGGAGCGCCCTTTCAACTTTGTTCCACTCCCCGGCTAGGTGGAACATCCGCCGCAGCGCCTGTAGCTCTCGGTTGACGCTCGATACTTGAAGCCCGCATTCCTGCCGCTTCGCAACAAATCCACCGATGGTTTCGGTAGTGATCGAATCGAGCCGGGTGTCCGCGAGGTTCTCAAATCCCAGCAGGCTTTTGATGTCGTACTCATAGTACTTGAGCGTCTTCGGCTTTGCCGCGCATGTCGATCTCACAAATGGCAGGAAATCAGTTTCCGCAAACTCCCGCAGTGTGGGTGCCGGCTTGGAGTGAACCCCAAAACTGAGACAGCGAGTTAAGGGAACAAATACATTG
>CAZFOP010000168.1:0-7732 GCA_964520085.1 uncultured Solibacteraceae bacterium
GTCGGTGCTGAGATCCCAGTAAAAGTTGATTCCGTAAATATCCGGGGAGATGGCGTGCTGGCCGGCCGAGGCGTCGATCGAGAGAGCAGGCCCCGCCTGCTGCGCCGCGGCGGCACACGCAGCAAGGAGCCCAAGAGTCAAAGCGAGAATGGGTTTCATTAACCGCCATTCTACTATCTGGCGGCGAGGCGCGACTTATCGCGCGCCTGGCACCCCACTCTCCTTCGTCACGACCGCCTCTCATGCCACGCCGGCCACCGGGCCTTCCGCTTCCTGCCGAGGACGAACAATGTGAAACGGCTGGAAACGATAGCCGATGCCGAAGATGGTCTCGATGTACTGCTCGGCATAGCCGCCCAGCTTCTTACGCACGCGGCGTACATGTACGTCCAGGGTTCGTGTCCGGATGCCGGCGCCATAACCCCAGATTTCCCATAACAGCGCGTGGCGTGGAACGATTTCGCTGGCATTGCTTACCAGCAGCGCCAGTAGCGCGTATTCCTTCCGCGTCAAACCGACGGGACGGGAATCCAGCATAACGGCCCGATGTTCAAAATCCACCGCCAGGTGCTCGTCCTGATACGGCGCAAGGTCGACTCGCGAAAGCGGTCCCATGGCCCCCCCTATGTCAACTATAGTACTGCGATAATTGCCACTTGTGAAAGGGGGTAAAGATCGGGACGCCCAATCGAGCGCCGGGCGAGGGTTCAATCGATCACAAATGGGCCGTCGTTGCCGACGCGCAACTGGCGGTTGCTGCCGTCGTACGCGCGGATCTTGAAACGAACCGAGCCGGGCGGATTCTCGGTTTCGGCGTGAAATGCCGACTCCTCACCCCGCTTGAGTTCGTCATCCTCCACAGCGGCTTTCTGGCTGCTCAGCAGCTCCCCATCGGAGGTCAGAAAATCGAAAGTCAGGGTGAGCCCCTTGAGGGCCTTCCCGACGCGGACCCGGCCGTCCACCGAAAGACGCCCCTCTTCAACGCGCCGGGCTTTAACCTCCAGAACATCCACGTCGTGCGTTTTTTGCGCGAGAGCCAGGGAGCCAACGAGGAACAACAACGATGCGGCGGCGAGATACCTCATGGCTGCCAGTGTACCAGGACAGTGACGCCGGATCCGAGTGGAGCCGAGGCAGGCTGGCTACTGCGCGGGCGGCAAGGCCTGCTTGCTCAGGCGGCGGAGTTGCTGCTCGTGCAGTTGGGCGCGGATCGTGGCCAGTTCCTTTTCGGCCTTGTTGCTTCGCTCGCGTTCGGCATCGAGTTGCGCTCGCAGGCCGGCCACCGTCCGCAACATTTCTTCGCGTTCCCGGTTTGGCTGAACCGGGCTCTCCGGCGCTGCGGGCGCAGGCGGTTTCTGGCCCAGAAAACTAGTGGTTTGCCGCACCTTGGTCCTGCCGGGCTGATCGAGCACCAGGGTCACATCCACGCGCTCGTTGTGGCGCTGGTAGGTGAACACGCCGGAAGCCAGTTGCCGGACTTCGAGCGGAACGAAGTTCTGCGGCAGATCGCCATCGCCGATCTCGAGCGAGGCGCTGGTGGCCGAGTGCACCGCCCCCGAATTCGCGTCCCATCGAATTTGCAATTGCCCGCCTTCATCCGCCGTGTTCAGGCCGATTGAGCCGGCCTTGTTTTCGGCGGGCGCCCGGGTAACAACGAACGGATACCAGATGTCGCGCGCCGCATAAATCCCGACACCCGCGCAGGCGGCCACTCCCAACGCCACGAGCGCCTTCGCCCACCTTGGTGCGGGCTTGTGCCGGGACTCGAACATACTCGGGAGGGGAACCTGGGCGGGCGCGGCGGGCGGCGTGGCTTCGGGCACGGAGGCCTGGGCCGGCGCCGGTGGCTCGGATTGCACGGCGGGCTTGGCGCGCACGTCGATGATCGGTGCGGATGGCGTGGGAGGCTCCGCGGGTTCGACCTGGACGTTCACGATGGGAGGGGCGGGCGGCGGAACAACTTCGGGCTCGGCGCGGACATCGACGATGACGCCGGCCGGCGCGGGCCCCGATGGCGGTTGCGCCGGCTGCTCCATGGGAACCGCCCGTGGAACCTGCCGCATAGGCACAGGCTCGATCGAGAATTCGCGATAGCTTGCGCTGGAGTGAATGATGCCGCCGGAGCCGCGGAAGAAGAATCCGCCGCGCATGGGTTCGGACGTTTGTGGCCTCACCACCAGCGCCACCTGCCACGGCTCGGGGAAAAAGCGGTTGTGAATGGTGAGATCGCTATCGGTGAGCAGGACGCCGGATCGCGTGTGGGAATGGTACCAGCCCACCGGCAGCCCGACGCCCGAGGCTCTTGCCGCGCCGATCAGTTCCTGTAGCTTCGTTTCGTCTTTCAACGAAAGCGTGAAAGAAGGGCCCATGGCATGTTCGCAATCCAGAGCCACGCAATCCGAGATCGTCAGCCGGCCCTCTTGCCACCCGCCCAGCAGAATACCGCCGATTTCAGCACCGCCGCGCGGCAGTGAGAAAAAGGCGTCGTTTGCCGCCAGCCGGATGTCGTCGAGCACACGGCTGCTACACTCAATCGAAAAAGGGCACTCCGGTGCCGACCAGGTTATCGTTGCGCGATCCGGCTGGGCTGCCATCTTCTCCCAATTGTAGGCGATTTGGCGTCCGGAACACGACGAATTCTACAATCAATTCTCCTCGCACGGTACACTACGGTTTTATGCGGCAGCGCTCTCGCCTTCGGAATCAGATGGAGTATGCGCTTGCGATTGTGGTTTTGCTGTCGCTCCAATGGACGCCAATCGGGACGGCCCACGCGTTGGGCCGTTTCTACGCCCGTCTGCTCGATCGTGCCCTTCCGCGTCTGCGCCGCGTGGCGGAACGGAACCTGGCGATGGCCATGCCGGAGCTTGATGTTGCCGCGCGCACCGCCATCGTCGACGGCGTGTTCCGGTCCATCGCGCGCTTGCTGGTCTGTTTCGCCCGGTTTCCCTCCATTGGAGTTCACAATCTGGAACGCTGGATTCGCATCGAGGGCACAGAGCACATCAACGCCGCTCAGCGTCAGGGCCGCGGCGTGCTGTTCGCTACCGCGCACCTGGGCAATTGGGAGCTGAGCGCGTTCGCTCACGGGTTGGCGGTAGGGCCGATGAGCGTGCTGGTGCGACCGCTGGACAATCCTCTCATCGACCGCCTGGTGGAGCGGCGCCGCGGCCTTTCCGGCAATCGCGTCATATTCAAGAAGGATTTCGCCCGGTCGATTCTGAAGGCGCTCGCCCGCCACGACAAGGTTGGCATTCTGATCGATCAGAACGCGTCGCTCGATGCCGGCGTGTTCGTCGATTTCTTCGGCGTTCCCGCCTGCGCCAGTACCGGCTTCGCCAAACTCGCCGCGCACAGCGGCGCGGCGGTGATTCCGGCCTACGCGCTGTGGATGGAAGACGAGGGCCGTTACGTGCTGCGCTTCAATCCGCCGATGCCCATGACCGGCGATGCCGCGCGCGACACCGCGACGCTACACGCCGGCCTGGAAGCAGCCATTCGCGCCCATCCCGACCAATGGCTGTGGATCCACCGCCGTTGGAAGACCCGCCCGCCCGGCGAGCAGACACTGTACGACGAGTAGGCACGCGCATCGCTGCCCCTCCGGCCCGCTCTTTGTATCAGAATGAACTTATGCGGATCCATAGTGCCCTTCGCGCCGTCGCGCTCGTCCTTCCACTGGCTTGCTTGCCACGCATAGCAATCTGCGAGACCCGGCTGCCGGGGATTCTCAGCAGTCACATGGTGCTGCAACGCGACCGGCCCATTCACATCTGGGGATGGTCGAATCCCGGCGAGAAAGTCTCGGTCGAGTTGCACGGAGTCAGCCGCGACGCTGTGGGTGACAGTCTGGGGAATTGGAGCGTTTTCCTGCCTCCCGAATCCGCCGGTGGCCCGTACCAGCTCACGGTATCGTGCACCAACAAGATCGTTCTCGACGATATTCTGATCGGCGACGTCTGGTTCGCGTCGGGCCAGTCCAATATGGAGTTCCCTTTGAAAGGGTGGCTGGGCGCTCCGATGAAAGACTCCGCGAAGGAAATCGCCCGCGCCGACCATCCGCAGATCCGGCTGCTCCACATCCGCCAGAAGACCGCCGACTTCCCCCTCTTCGATAACGACTCGTCATGGACAGTCTGCTCACCCGAGACGGCCGCCGACTTCTCGGCGGTGGCGTACTTATTCGGACGCGAATTGAACGATCGCGAGCGAGTTCCCATCGGTCTTATCGATTCCACCTGGGGCGGCACCGTCGCCGAAGCATGGACGAGCCTGCAAGGGATTTCGGCCGATGCGGGTTTAATGCCGATCTTCGCGACGCGCGCACACATGATGCAGACGCAAGGCGAAATGGTGGCCATCCTTGCCAAGGAGAAGCGCGAAGACGAGGCCGCGCAAAAAGCCGGCCAGCCGCCGCCACAACACACCTGGCACCCCGCTCCAGAATCGTGGGCACCCGCCGCGTTGTTCAATGGAATGGTCGCGCCGGTTACGCCCTACACCATCAGGGGTGTCATCTGGTATCAGGGCGAGTCCAACAGCAAGCGGCCCTTCGCGCCTATGTACGCCAAACTGCTCCCGGCTCTGATTGCCGACTGGCGCGTGCACTGGCATGAAGGGAATTTTCCATTTCTTTTCGTGCAGATCTCTAGCTTTAACTCGGATGAGACCGAAGCGTGGCCCATCGTCCGCGAAGCGCAACGCCGCAGCCTATCGGTCGCGAATACGGCGATGGCAGTGACCATCGATGTCGGCGATCCGGACAACGTCCATCCGCCCGATAAGCAGACCGTCGCCGCGCGCCTCGCCCTGGCTGCAAGGGCGTTGGCCTACGGCGAAACCATCGAGTATTCCGGCCCGCTGTTTCGACAGGCCACGCCCGAGGGCGACGCAGTGCGCGTCTGGTTCGACCACGCCGCGCATGGATTAGTCGCCAAAGGTGGCGCACTCCAAGGATTCGAGATCGCCGGGGAAGATGGCCATTTCGTGACCGCGACCGCGAGCATTGATGGCACTACCGTCTTAGTCACCAACGTGCGAGTCGCCGCACCCAAGCAAGTCCGCTACGGCTGGTCCAACGCTCCCACAGTCAACTTATTCAACTCCGACGGCCTGCCCGCGTCGCCGTTCACGTCGGAAGACGAGATACCGAGGCCGTAAGTCACGGGATCGGGAATATTGGATGAATGGCGGAGCGCGGCGGCCGCTTGTAACATCGAAGCATGTCTTCGCTATTAGAGAACGCGTTGGAACAGGCAGTCCCCGTACGTGCCACTTATACCCAAAGCAAGCGCTGTTACAATGGCTCATGTCCTCGTCCGCGCGGATCACCCTGCTATTCATCCTGCTCGCCATAGTGGTCTGCGCGCTTCTTAACGTTGGGGGTTTTGGAACCATCGATACCGCGCGCCGCTGGCAGGTGGAGCGATCGATTCGCTTGGGCGAACCAGAGGTAATCGCCGACGACGTGCGGCAAGGTTTCGGCGTCCCCGGTCGGAATGGCGTGACACGCGCCTCGTACGGGGTCGGCCAGAGCCTGCTCCTGCTCCCGATTGATGCGCTGGTCGACGCCTCGGTCTCCCCACTAGTTCGCCGCTTCGGCCAGCCCCCAGTACGTCAGAAGCAAGTCGCCGAACTCAGCGGCGCCTTTCTCATGCAGACCTTCCTGACCGGATGCGTTCTGTTGTTGGCACGTCGCGTGCTTCTGACCTTCGGCTTCGGAAGCTCCGCCGCCATCGCTGGATCCCTGGCGCTCCTGTTCGCCACCACCTGCCTGCCATACGTGCAGTGCGTTCAGGAAAACCAACTGCTGCTGGCACTGGCATTAGCCGCGCTGGCCGGGATCCGCGCCTGGCATCGGGAAGGACGCGGACAATGGGTGTTGCTGGCCGGCATGGCGTGCGGTTTCGCCATACTCGTGCGCCTACCCTCCCTGCTCGATACTGGCGCGTTCGCTGTTTTCGCCATCGCCACCGGCGCGAACCCAAAGCGCTTTCTCGCCTGGTTCGCGCCGCCGGTTGCTGGCGCCCTCATCTTCGACCGCTGGTATCAATGGCACCGCTTTGGCGAACTGTTCAGCACATACATCGGCATTTTCGGCCGGGTGCATCGGTCCCTGGGCCAGCCGGCCTCGTTCCCCTTTTCCTATCCCTTTTGGAAGGGCTTTCTGGGGACCTTCTTCTCGCTCGACAAATCGGTCTTTCTCTTCGACCCCCTATTGATCGCCGTACTGCTGCTTGCCGCGCGAAACTGGCGCTCGCTCGGTCGCGACTTGCGCTTGCTCCTGGCCTGCCTGGCGCTGCTCCTCGTTGCTTATGCCCTGCTCTACGCACGCTATTTCGATTTCGGCGGCGACTTAGCATGGGGCCATCGCTTCGTCCTGCTACCGGTGGAATTGCTCTGCCTGTTCGCCGTCCCCCTGTTACTCCGGCACCGCTGGCCGGCCCTCTGGGTACTGGTATTCGCTTCCGTGGTTCTGCAGTCTGGATCGACCGTGATCTTGCCCAATATCGAAGCTATTCAGCGGGACCATGGCTACTGCCAGGGAGTTCTGTGGAATCGCGCGGTTAACATTGCGCAGATTGCCACCAATAGTGAGGACGCCCGGCGCTTCAACGGGGTCCCCATCGAGTGGCGCACCCTCGCCTATTTTCCGTTTCAATTGCGGCTGCAATTTCCCCGCCTGGCTGCATGGGGCATTGTGGGCTGGTTGGGGCTGCTCCTATCTTTGCCTGTGCTGATTTTCGCGCTCTGGTTGCAAGCGCGGAGAGACGGCTCTGGGGAGAAGAAGTGACGATCGGAAAACGAGCTAGGGCTGACTGTCCGGTCTCCGCGCCAGCCCCAGCCGTTTAGAAAGGACGCTGTTGTAAGAGCGCGCACACCGTTGCCGGCTCACCCAAAGGACACCAGGGAGCTGCCAGGCGCCACGGGGCGCCCGCCCTATAGCCCCATCCGCTCCAACCTTCGGTACAGCGTCTTGCGCTCTATGCCCAGCACTTGCGCGGCTTTGCTTTTGTTGCCACCGGTGGCGGCGAGGACTTTGCGGATCTGATCTTCGGCGGCGTCGGCCAGGGTCTCGACGGGACGCTCGCGCGATTCCATCGCGGTCAGTGCGTTGAGCACGCTCTCTGCGTCGATGCGTTCGGTGAGAATCACCAGCCGTTCCAGCAGATGCTGCAACTGGCGCACGTTGCCAGGCCAGGTGTAATCCTTGAGCGCCTGCACGCCGGAATCCATCAGCTTGACCTCACGCGCATAACGCGCGTTGTACTTATTGGCGAAGAAGCGCGCCAGCAATGGAATGTCGCCGCGGCGCTCGCGCAACGGCGGAATCGATATCCGCACTGTGTTCAGCCGGTACCACAGGTCCTCGCGGAATTTCTTGTCCTCCACCAGGCCCTGTAAGTTACGGTTAGTGGCGGCGATCACACGCACGTCGACATCCTTCGGCTTCGACGCGCCCACCGGGCGGATCTCATGGTTCTCCAGGAAGCGTAAAAGGGCGAGCTGGAAATTGGCATCGATGTCGCCGATTTCGTCCAGAAACACGGTGCCGCGGTTGGCCGCTTCGAAGACGCCCGTGCGGTCGCGATCGGCGCCAGTGTACGCGCCGCGCACGGCGCCGAACAAATCGCTTTCCAGCAGCGACGGCGCGATGGCGCCGCAATCCACCGCCGAGAACGGCTGGCCGGCGCGCAGGCTGTTGCGCCAGATCATGCGCGCCACCACTTCC
>CAZFOP010000169.1:0-7723 GCA_964520085.1 uncultured Solibacteraceae bacterium
AGACCGAGGTGTACATTGCCGGCACGGAGCCGGTGGGCACCTGCCCGCTGCACGGGGGACGCACGGGCGTTACGAACGTGGCCGGCTGGGATACCGGCGGCAGCCAGGCTGCTTCCACGGACGGCCCGGCCACAGGCGGCTCGAAGATGGCGCCGGCGGCAGTGGCGCGGCGCGCCGCGCGGCAGACCGCGGGCCAGGCGGCGCAACAGGCTCCGCCCGCTCCGCCGAAAGGCCAGGAGCCACAAAAGCCAGAAGAAAAGAAAAGTCTCTTGCGCCGCCTGCTGGGTGTGTTCAAATAGGGGCAGGGGGTCAGTATTCTATGGTGATCCTGCCGGCGGGCCTGCTTCTGGCAGCCGCCTTGAGTTCCCCATCGGCGCAGACGATGCCGGCGGCATCGGGTCCTGCGGCACAGCCCGAAGCGGCTGCGCTTTCCAGCGAGACCCGTGGCGATGTTTTCATGGCCGAGAAGAAATTTCGCGAGGCCATCGAAGTGTATCGAGCAGCCCCGGCGAACAACGCCGCAGTCCAAAACAAGCTCGGCATCGCCTATCAGCAGACCAATCAGCTCGACGAAGCTCGCAAGGCATATGAGCGCGCCACCAAACTGAAACCGGATTACATGGAGGCGTTGAACAACCTCGGCACGATCTACTATGCCAGGAAGAACTACCGCCGGGCCATCGGCTGGTACAACCGCGCGCTGAAGGTCGCGCCCGGCGAGGCGCGGGGCGCCGTGACCTACGAGAATCTGGGCCGGGCATGGTTCAACCGCAAGGACTACGCGCGAGCGCTCGAATGCATGCAGACCGCCTTGCGGCTGGATCCAGAAGTGTTTCAGCATCATGGCAGCTTCGGGCAAATCCTCGAGGAGACCAGCATCGCGGAGCGAGCCAAATACCATTTCTACCTGGCCAAAGTGTACGCGACATCGGGGCGCAACGATCTGGCGTTGCAGTACCTTCGCTCTGCGCTCGAAGAGGGATTCAAGGACAAGAAGAGCCTGGACGAGGAACCGGATTTCGCCACGTTGAAGGATCTTCCCGAGTTCAAGGAGCTGATGGAGCGGCCGCCGCGTGTTCTTTAGCCGCCGGCGGGCAGCGACAACGCTCCCGCAGATGGCTTTAGGGTTATCACTGGCGGCGATTTCACTGGCCCAGATTTCCTGCACGCACCAGAAGGCCCTGCCCGTTGGGGTGCGGCTGGCGGTGCTGCGGTTTGAAAACCTGAGTTCGGAATTCGAGAATCCGAGCTTGGAAGCGGACGCCGACTGGATGGGCCGCGCCTTCGAAGAGATTCTGGACGCGGAGCTGGCTGGCGCGCCGGAACTGTACGCCATACCGAGCGCGAAGCTGCTGGCGATGGACCGCGCGTTGGGCACCAGGCCGGTGGCGGCGCCAGGCATTTCGGTGGGACAACCGGCGGCGCTCTCTGCCGGCGCCACACGAATCGGTTATGGCAACTACGCTATTCGCCATGGCCGTTTGGAAGCGCACCTGACTCTGGCCGATCCGCACGGCGGCCGGACGGTCGCCACGTTCGCCGCCGAAGCGGAAGCCGGCGATGTCCTGGCGGCGGCCACCGCGCTGGCGCGCCAGGTTTCCCCCCAGGCCTCCGGTTACTCGACGCGCAGCGAGGCCTCGGTGCACGCTTATATCGAGGCGCTGGAAGCCGCCAACCCGGCCGACGCGGCGTCGCGAGCGGAAGCGGCGGTCGAGGCCGATCCGGGGTTTGGCCCGGCCGCGCGCCTGCTGGCTGGACTCCGGACGGAGCGCGGCGATCGCGCCGGCGCGCTGGATTGTCTCAATCGGGCGCTGGCTGGCTCTACGGAGTTGCCCGTCGCCGAACAGGCCCGGCTGAGGCTCGAAATTGCCGCGCTGGGAGACCGGGCGGCCGTGCGGCAGGAGGCGTTTACCGCCGTGGCCGCGGCCGAGCCGGCGAATCCGGATGCGTGGATGGCGGCTGGCAACTTTGCGTTTTCCCGGCACGATTTCGGCGCGGCGCAAGCAGCTTTCCGCAGAGCGGCGGATCTGGATCCCCAGCCGGCGGCCCTCAACCAGGGCGCGTATGCAGCAGGCTTCGGCGGCCACACGGAGGAAGCGATAGCGGCGCTGCGCCGCTACCAGACGCTGCGGCCCTCCGATCCAAATCCGGTCGATTCACTGGGCGATGTGCAATTGCTCGCAGGGCACTTGAGCGAGGCTGAGGTTTTCTACGTGCAGGCGGCCAAACAGGATCCTCACTTCCAGAATGGCGGAGACTGGCTGAAAGCGGCGATGGCGCGCCTAATGACGGGCGACCGGGCGGGCGCCGATGCGCTGTCGGACAGCTACGTGCAAGCGCGCTTTGCGGCGCAAGACCCGGCGGCGGACCTCTACCGCGCCCAGTGGCGCTTCCTGAGTGGGCGGCGCCGCGAGGGGTATCGCGATCTGGAAACCGCGGCGCGCCGCGAAGGAAGTGGTGCGGCACGCGCGCTGGTGGCGGAGGCACATGCGCAACTGGCGATCTGGAGCCTCTACATGGGCGATCGCGCTTCTGCGCAGATGCACGCCCGTGCAGCCCTGGGAGCCGGGCCGGTCGCGGCGCTCGCAGTGCTCCTGACCGAGGCGCCGGCCACCGCGGCCGAGTGGAGCGCGCGCGCGGAGAAGTTGGCACCGCAGCCTGAGCAAGCTCGCATGAGGGGGTTCGTTCTCGGGCAGGCACTGCTGTTGGGAAGACAGTATGATGCGGCGTTACCGGTGCTGCGAAGCGCTTACCAGAATGCCGAACCCACCGATCCCCAATCGCCGGTGCTGCTTGGCTGGGCTTACCTCGAGACCGGGCAGGCCGCCAGTGCGGCGCCGCTCGTCGATCGCAATCCGATTCCAGAGCCGACGGGGATCGACGCATTCGCGGCGTGCTGGTTCCCGCGCCTGTTCTTCCTGCGCGGCCAGGCGGCCGAGAAACAGGGCAGGCCGGATGTGGCGCGGGCGAATTACAAGCTCTTCCTCGAACTCTCCGGCGACGTGCCACTCCAGTGGGGCGAAGAAGACAGCGCGCGAGCCAGCTTGGCGAGCAAGTAGCGCAGGTGGGCTAACAGGGCCAGCTTGCCAGACAGGCATATTACGTTTGCGCCATAAGTACCAATTCCACGCCGTAAGTACCAATAAGAATTCCCTGAGTACTGAATTAGATTGACAAGAGCGGGGCGTCCCACTAGGATCGCTCTTATGAAGAACCTTCTGTTTGTGCTCCTTCTGGGTTTGGGACTGGCGGCGCCTGGGTATTGCACTATCCCCGTCTCAATGCCCGAACCTGGGATGGTAGGGGAACTAGCTGCCGCAGCCGTGGGTTTCGCGGGCCTCGTGTTTGTTTTCCGGAAAAAGAAGCGATGACGGTTGACGCCGGAGAGCGAAGAAGGTTTCCACTCGCCAAATGGCATTGCTAGTTCACACTGTTTCCCGGCGGTGCGCGCGATCGCGTGTCCCTAGGAAGAGACTCGTGTCGGCGGCCAGTGGCTGCCGAATATGGATGCCTGCCGAGCCGCTCAGCCTGAAGGCCTCGGTGGCCGCATGGTTCGTTTTCTGCGACCGATCATTCGAATCGGCCGGCGGCGTCGCCGTCTCAGTGTTTACCGAACATCGCCCGCACATCTTCGCGCAGGACCTGCTGGCTGGCCGGGCGGCTGTAGAACATGTGCCCGCCGGGATATTCGCGCACGGCGACACGCGAGGGATCGCCCATCACTGGCATCTGGTCCACCGTCAGCACCGAGCCCATGAACGGGCACGAGAGGTCGTTCCAGCCGTGCGCGATGAGGATGCGCAGCTTCGGATCGGCGGCTACCGCCCGCCGCAAATCGGGCACGGCGCCCAAGCGCAGGACGCGGCTCTCGCGATCCCACTGGGAGCCCACCTCGTAACTGAGTGAGTGGTAGCTCGCATCCGTCTTCCAGCCCACCACGCGCGTCACAAAATCCACCATTGCCATGGTCGTCGGTGCAATGATGCTCTCCAGCATCGGATCGTTGGTGCGCTGCTCGGAAGCGAAGGGAAACGGGTCATACCCGGTCACATTCGAGTCGTAAATGCTACCGATCTTGCCACTCTCGCGGAACACTTCGCGCAAATATGCGCCAGTCTCCAGCCGGCCGCCGGCGCGCCGCACAAACTCCTCTTCCAGACCGGTCATCTCGGTCACGCGTTTCACGATCCGCGGCGTTGCCTTCGGATCGGAGCGGCCTTTCAGAAGATCGGTGGCGTACTCGCCTTGCGTGTAGGCGATTACCGGTGCCATCGCTTCCGGCGTCAGCTTGTGTTCGCGCTCGAGACGCGCGGCCGTAATCGAGGGCAGCGTCAGCATCCACGGAACCGGAGACACGTCGCCAGACTCTTCCAGCGCCGGGTTCAGATACGGCGACACCAGCACCACACCGTTCATCGCCACGCCAAGCTGCGTTTGCAGATAATGCGTGATCCTGGGGCCGCGATAGCCGCCGTAGCTCTCGCCGACGAAGTACTTTCGACAGCTCATGCGCCCGTTTGCAACCAGCCAGTCGTAAATGATTCGCGAGAGGTAGTGGATGTCGGCGTCGGTCGAGTAAAACTGCTTCTTGCTCTCGTCCGTTGGAACCAGCGACCGGCTGAATCCGGTACCGATCGGATCGATGAAAACCAGGTCGGTGAAATCCAGCCACGTGCCAGGGTTGTCGGATAGCTTCGCCGGATCCGACGGGCTATCTCCCTCCACGCCGAATTCGATGCGCTTCGGGCCGATGGCGCCCAAGTTCAGAAACACCGAGGCCGCGCCCGGACCGCCATTCAGCGCGAAGGTGACCGGCCGGTCCTGGCCCTCCACGGTGTACGCGGTAAAAACCACATCGCCGGTCTTCTTGCCGTTGTCGTAGACCGGCAACGTGCCGACCGTGACCGTGTAGTGCAGCGGCTTGCCATCGAGCTGGATACTCTGCGCCACATGCGCGTCCGCGGGCAGCGGAGCCTCCTTGTCGCCGGCCTTGTCCTTATCCTTATCGTTATCCTTGACCTTCGCATCGGCGGAAGCTGGCGGAGGCGTCGGCTTGCTTTCCTGTGCCCCGGCGCCCAAAAAGCCAAAACCAGCAGCAGCAGTACGGCGGGCATGCCGGCGCCGATGCGGGGACCAGCGGAGTGCATCGAAGTGGATCTCATGTGGCTACAATATCGCAAATCGGCTGTTCTGGGCGCCACGCAGGGTCAAGGAGGCCCGGACGCTGCTGGCCAGCGCTTGCCAATGTGGTGGTGCCGGATGTTTCGGTCAGCAGCGCCGTACGGGTAATCTTCACGCTTGATGGTGCAGCGGAGACGCCGACGCGGACGCCGCACACGGCGGTGCAGAACTGAATCATCGACGGAGGAGCCGCGATTAGGGTGGTGGACGCGTTCCCTGTCACACCTGGGCTCTGGCATACTGAAGGTCGGTTTCCATGAGCCCCGCCCCACCGTTCACTTTCCGTGCAGCCACTTTCCGCGCCGCCGGCTGGCTGGCATTCGCATCCGCCGCGGCGATTGTCTTCTCCATCGCCGCATCGCAGATTTTGCTCGGCGCATCGCTGGCCGCTTTGCTGATCTCGCGTGAGCGTCTGCGGCTGCCAGCCATCAAGTGGGCTCTCGCTCTGTTCCTGTTCGGCACGCTGCTGGCTTGGGTCTTTTCGGGCGATCTTCGCGCCGGCATGCCGCAGATCAAAAAGATATACGTATTCGCGGAATTGCTGGTGGTCTTCTCGTCGGTGCGGAACGCGAAATGGATTCGCTGGCTCTTCCTGGTCTGGGCGGGCATCGCGGCTCTGACGGCGTTTTGGGGGTGCTTGCAGTTCGCGGGAAAAGTCAGGGAGGCGCACGCCCAGGGTATCGGCTTTTTCAGCCGCGGCTTTTACGACTTCTACGTGGCGGAGCGCATCAAGGGCTTCACCAGCCACTGGAACACGTTCTCCGCCGAGGAAATGTTCGCCCTCATTATGCTGGTGGCATTCCTGCTGTTTGCCCGCGCGCCGGGAAGTTGGATCTGGCTCAAGGCCGCGTGCGCGTGTCTGATCGCCCTGGCCGTGCTGCTGGCCGAAACGCGCGGCGTTTGGTTCGCCACGGCCGCCGCCGGCTTCTACCTGCTATGGGTTTGGAAGCGGAAACTGGTGCTGCTGGCTCCGGTGTTGATCGGGCTGGCAGCGATCGCCTCTCCGCCCGCCATCCGCGAGCGCTTCGAGTCCATCGTGCAGCCGAAGGAAGTCGACTCCAACCAGTTCCGCATTGTCGTCTGGCGCACAGGCCTGCGCATGATCGAGGCTCACCCCTGGCTCGGACTGGGCCCGGAGCAGCCGCACATACAGTTTTGGAAATGGCTGCCGGGCGACATTCACCCTCCGTTTCCGGACGGTTACTACGGCCACCTGCACAACGTCTACTTGCAGTATGCCGCCGAGCGCGGAATACCGACCACGCTGGCGATGCTCGGGCTGCTGATTCAGATTATGGTGAATTTCCGACGTGGGCTGCGGAGCCTACCGCCAGGCAGGGACGATCGCCGCTTCCTTCTGCACGGCGGCATCGCGGTGGTTCTGGCGGTTCTCGCAGAAGGTTTCGTCGAGTACAATCTCGGCGATAGCGAGGTGCTCACCATGTTCCTGGTGGTCACCGCCTGCGGATACCTCGCGCTCGAAAAAGACGTTGCCTGGGAATAGGGCGCGACGTGGCGCGTCCACGCGTGCAGGGTCGAGATTCTTCTCGACCTTGCCTGGCCGGAAGAACAAGGAAAAGTCGCGATGACTCGCGACTCTGCACGCGTGGACGCGTGCGCCACGGAGCGGATGCGCGGCAGCCGCGACTATTTCAGAATGACTTTGGCGACGCCGGTGTTGTTGGCGCTGTCGGCGGCGCGCAGCGCCACCAGGTGCTCGCCGGGCGCGAGGTTGGCGAGGTCGAGCGAGAACTTCTCGCGCATCGAATCGATCACGCCATCGGCGGCCTCCATCGGTACCCAACTGCCAGCGTCCACGGAATACTCGGCGCGCCGCAATGGGGACGCGGCATCGGCGGCTTCCCACTCAATGTGCGCGGAGGCGCCGGTGCGCGTGACGCTCAATACGGTGACAGCAGGCGGCGTATTATCGATCGTCACGGGCGCGCTGACCAATTGCGCCTCGCGCGCGCTGGCCGGCGGGTTCGCCTCGCGGTCGGAGGCGACTACGCGGAAGTAGTACGGGCCGTCGGCCAGCGCATCGGCGTCGAATGTGACTGAGTTGTCGTGTAGGTCGGCCTTCAGCAGCTTCCACTCGGTTTCGTCCGCGCCGCGAAAGTAGACGCTGTAAACCAGCCGGTCGCCATCCGGATCGTCGGCCTGCCACACCACGGTGACTTGCTGCTGCGCGGCGCGCGGCAGAGTTTGCGGAGTGGCGCCGGCGGCGGGGGCGGAGTTCGCGTCGGCTGAATCGGTGACGGTGACGCTGTAGGCCGCGTTGCTGGCTCCGGCCGCGGGCTTGGCGCTCGGCGAAACGGCCGCCATTTGGGTCACCACGCTGATGCTGCGGACCACGGGCGGCGAATTCTGCGGCAGGTATCCCAGCGTGACGCTGTCGATCGCAGGAGTTGCGCCGGCGGTGCCGGACATCGCGGCCTTCCATTGCACGTAGCGTGCGTTGGGGCTGGCGATGCGCGAGCCGGACGCGTCGCGCAGCGGCTCGGACCAGTCGCTCCAGGTGCGGTCGGGCTTGGCCGCGTTG
>CAZFOP010000170.1:0-7723 GCA_964520085.1 uncultured Solibacteraceae bacterium
GCCGTTGATTAACCGCACCGCCAGCGATCCTATCTGCGCTGCTGATGGGGAGCGTGCGGCGGACATTCCAATCCCGCGCGGCCTACTATTGGCTGGCGTTCTTTGTCTGGATGGTCCTGGCCACTCCGTTCAGTAGCTGGCCGGGAGGCTCACTGGGGAGAGTGATAGGGTACGCGCGCAACGACGTCATATTTTTGGTTTTGATCGGCGGCGTGGCCCTCAACTGGAACGAAGCCCGCGCGATATTCCGCACCGTAGCCGCTGCCGCCCTGGTGAATCTGGCCGCCGCGCGCCTATTGGCGCACTCTGGTAACGGCAGGCTGTCGCTCGAAGCGAGTGGAACGATCGGCAATTCTAACGATCTGGCGGCGCAAATGCTTTTAGTGCTGCCGTTTCTGTTGTTCTTCATGATTGGTCGAGGCAGATCGATTGTTGTCCGGATTGCGATACTGGGCTTGTTGATGTACGGGCTGTGGATCATACTGGGAACCGCATCCCGCGGCGGCGTGGTTGCTTTGGCGGTCGTCTTTCTTTGCATCCTGGCGCACGCTTCCCTGCCGCAGAAAATCTTGCTATTCGCCGCCGGCGGCGCGATCGCGGTGGTGGCCCTGGCAGTATTGCCAACCATGACGTTGAACCGCCTGGGCTCTTTATTTGGAGGGAACCAGGCAGAGGCTGCTAATTCCTCGGAGTCTCGTGAGTATCTCTTCAAGACGAGCGTTAGGTTTACAATCGAGCATCCTGTGTTTGGGGTCGGCCCGGATCAATTCTCCAGTTTTGAGGGGAAAACGAGCCGGGCGCAGGGATTCCACGGCAATTGGCACGAGACTCACAATACCTACACGGAAGTCTCGTCGGAGTGCGGCGTGCCCGCATTTGTCTTCTTTGTCGGTGGTCTCGGATCGGCCATGTTGCTGGTGCTGCGGACCTATCGCACGGCAACACGGGAGGGCTATCCGGAAATCGCAAACGGATGTTTTTGTTATCTGCTGGCGATGGTAGGGTATCTAGTGGCAATTATCTTCCTGGCACATGCTTACGCGTTCAGGCTGCCGGCGATGGTGGGATTCGGCATCACGCTCAGCTTCGGCGCGATGCGAACCATGCAATCGAATCGCAACGGCCAAGCTCTTCTGCCGCAGGAGCCAGCCCGACAGGGCGCAAATCACCGTTGACGGACCGCCCAGGCTGTCGAAAATGCTGTGAAAGGCTAGACGTGCACGCCAGCTACGAATTCCTGGAAGGACTCGCCGTAGAACTTGAATGACACGGATAGTCGCTTCGCCAGGTAGCGGTTCGCCCGTGCCGTGTCGAGTCCCGCGTCGGTTGTGACTGACCCGTCAACAGTAACTCAGCTAATTGTTGCCGGGGGTTTCGGGCTAGCCGGAAACAAAGCCTAGGTTCCGTGTCGGCCAGTCATACAACCAGCCGAACGTCGCATCCGAAAAGGATCGGGTCGAATTAGTAACGGCCGCCGAAGCGTTGGCGCGCCATTGGCACTTCGGACAAGCCGAATTGCCTACTGCTACACTCTTACGTGTTGCATGCAGTGCTTCATGGTGCGCCTATTACGATCCGCTTGGATTTGGGCTGCGAGTGCAGTTCTCATTCTGCTGTGGACGCCGCTACTCGGCACGATCAGGCTATTCGACGTCGAGCCGCGCCGGCTGCGCACCGGGCGCTGGTTCCGTAGGCTGGGGCGTGTTCTGGCAAAAGTCAACCCCTGGCGAATTCACATTTCCGGCGCCGAGAATCTGCACGCGAACCAGACGTACGTCGTCGTCAGCAATCATCAGTCGCTAGGCGATATCCCGTTGATCGCGCACTTGAAGCTGGACACGAAATGGCTAGCCAAGGCGGAGTTGTTCCGGATGCCTGTGCTCGGCTGGATGCTCCGCATGGCCGGGGACGTGCCGATCGACCGATCCGACCGGCGCAAGGGCGCGAAAGCGCTGTTGCAGTGTGCGCGATACCTGCGCGAGCGATGCTCGGTGGTCTTCTTTCCCGAAGGAACCCGGTCGCCCGACGGTCAGGTCCTACCGTTCAACGAGGGTCCATTCCAGTTGGCAATTCGCGAGCAAGTCCCCATCTTGCCGCTGGTGGTGGAAGGCTCCGGAGCGGCACTGCCACGCAATTCGTGGATTTTTGGAGGGATACAGGATATCCATCTTCGGGTGCTGGAGGCAGTTTCCGTCGACGGCTGGAACATCAAACAAGTGGCAGCACTGCGCGACGCAGTTCGGCAGAGAATCGTGGACGAGTTGGCCCGGCTGCGAGGAGTGGATAGCCGGCGCTGACCTTCACTTCATCCGTCCACGGCTCGCCCTGTTGTGATACCATTCGTTCCCATGGCAAATCGCTAAGCTATTGAAAACAATCAGAACCATTGTTCAAGAGTGGGCCCGATTGTTCCCACTCTTCCGTTTGCGCCCACACGAAAGCGGGCCGCGCAAACCGCCTGCTTCCCGACCTCAGTGTGGCACAGGAGGGATGCGGGGACGGCGTCCGGAGTGCGGGAACACGGGCGTAAGGCCTGTGGGGACAGTGGTTTGGGGAAATTTGCGGGAGCGGTGATTGGAACTGTTCAATTGGTCCCCGGTCTCCGGTTTTGAACTTCGGCTGAGGGTTCCGCCCTCGCGCTACGGTAAGCGTTCCGGGTGACGGACCGCCGCAGGCCGGTCTTCGCATGATTGTCGAAGGCCGGCCTGGGGCGTTGCTAGAAAGCTATTTGACGGTCCAGGTGCTTGGATGAACTTCGGCCAGTGCCTTGCTGCCCTCTTCGTCGGTCATGGTGTCCAGCTTGTTGCGGGCTTTCATCACTCCCATGCGGATGTGCTGCTGAAGATAATACGTCTTGCCGGCTTCCACTTTCAGGGTCAGAAGGCTGTGGTTCTCGGCCTCGGAGCAAAAGTAATGTTCGCCCGGGTCCAGCGTGAAGAAGAAGTAGTTGTTGCCACGGTTGACACCCTTCCACTGTCCGTCGACGGCGAGCTTGGTCTGGATTTTGTTCCCCGAGAGGGTGTGCCGGATCACGTAGATGATTGCTTTACCGGCAGCCGGTTCGGCGGTCGGATGCTTGGTCTTGTCGGTGTCCGCGACGTAATTCACTTCTTTGTCGCTCGGCCCACAGGCCTTTAACTGCAACTCCTTGTTGTCGGGTTCTGTCGATTCTTCTTTGTCTGCTGCCGCAGCGGTCATCACCAGCGCGGAGCCGAGCACGGCTGCCGCAAGCAGAGACTTGCTGAACAACGTCACGGTGCTACCTCCATAGTTGACTTGGGCCAGGATTTCCGATTGGCCATCCTGGCCAGGTTCGATTGTACATCAAATAGGTTATCCAAGATTCGAATATCCAATTTTGGTATCTAATCCATCCAAATCGTCCACGTAAGCCTCACGGTCGAGGCCATGGGGAAAGGGGCGTAATGCTCTTGGCCTCGATGCCAGGTTGGCTCGCGCCGAAATGCCGGAGCCGAGGAAGGCAGTGCGGTGAGAACGCGGCTATCCCGGTTCCACCCGCTTGACCTCGGTGTAGCACAGGACGAGGTGCGCAGACGGCGTCCCGAGTGGAGGAAGCGATGCTCGAGAGGATTTGCCGGAGCGGTCACTGGTAACGGTGCTAATTGGCAATAGGCCGTCAAAACACTCTTTAAGATACGAAACTCGCCTGTGCTACAATTCGCCATGCACGGGCCAGTCGGCTCGGCCTTTCAAACGCCCGGCCGCAGGGGCAACATGGGCCTGAAATCGGCGGAGATATGGGGATCGCCGGTTGATTTGCAAAGGAGAAACGGATGAAGCTGTTAAGACACGGATTGAGTGGGTTGTCTGCCGTCCTGCTCGGACTGCTCTCCACTAGCGCAGCGCACGCGGGTTCAATCTTTGTGGGCAACGTTGGTAATGGCACGATTGGCACGGGCACGATAGGCGAATACATCACCTCGGGCGCCACCGCGAACGCTGCGCTGGTCTCGGGGTTGAACGGCGCGTTTAGCCTTGCCCTGTCTGGCTCGGATCTGTTTGTCACGGACCCTCATAACGGTACGATAGACGAATACACCACCTCGGGCGCTGTCGTGAACGCATCGCTCATCTCGGGGTTGACTGCCCCTGGCGACCTTGCGGTTTCTGACTCGGATCTGTTTGTCGAGAACGACGTCCGTGGCACGATAGGCGAATACACCACCTCGGGCGCCGTCGTGAACGCTTCGCTTATCTCGGGGTTGGACTACCCTGGTGGTCTTGTCGTGTCTGGCTCGGATCTGTTTGTTGTGAACGGCACTAATGGCACGATAGGCGAATACACCACCTCGGGCGCTGTCGTGAACGCATCGCTCGTCTCGGGGTTGGCTGACGCTATTGGCCTTGCGATGTCTGGCTCGGATCTGTTTGTTGCGAACTATGACACCGGTACAATAGGCGAGTACACGACGTCGGGCGCTGTTGTGAACGCATCGCTCATCTCGGGGTTGAGTGGCCCAGATGGTCTCGCGGTGTCTGGCTCGGATCTGTTTGTCACGAACTATGGTGATGGCACGATAGGCGAATACACCACCTCAGGCGCTGTCGTGAACGCATCGCTCGTCTCGGGGTTGAGTTATCCAGAGGGCATTGCAATAGGCACAGACTTCACAGCCCCCGAACCCAGCACACTCGCACTTCTCGGACTTGGTCTTGCAGGACTCGGATTCTACAGGCGCAATCGCACCAGTTGATCGGTATCGCCGGCAGACCCCGCGTCGGCGGGGGAATTTCATGCTGCTGTGCGGAAAATAGGGACAGCCCGAACTGCCTGATCTATTCTGCTTTGTCGCACACCCCTATTTTGTAAAGAAATCCAGCGGGGCGATGGAGACGACGAGCCAGCGCTTGCCGAGGCGCTCGATCTTGACGGTGAGTGGGGATTCGCGCTGGAGGATGCGGAGGCCTGTTTCGGGGTTGACGACTTCCAGGGTCCAATCGACTTCTAGCGTGCGGGCGGTATCGGTGCCTTCGTCGGTCGTCAGACCAATGGTCGAGTCGACCTCGCCTTGGGCGGTGAGTGACTCGGCGCCGTTGCGGAGCGACTCATAGCCGGGGAGTTTGGAATCGAATGCGGCCAGGAAACCGGCAGCCGGAGAAACCGCCTGACTGAGCGAGCGGGCGGCGGATTGTAAGAGATCCCAGGCGCCAGTTATATCGGGCGGAGAGAAGAGAGAGGGGGCGTCGAGTGGGCCTTCGCGAATGGCATCCAGAGCGACGATGCGCAGTGCGCCATCGCGCGGTTCCACGCGGCATGTGACTCGGCGCTGGCGATGAGTTATGCTGCGCAGGCCTTCGCGCGCGGCCAGATCCATCTTCCAATCGATGCCGAGCGCGACGCCTGGACCGTTGACGCCCGTGAAGAAGATCTCCAGCGCAGGTTGAACGTCGTAAGAGCGCAGCAGAGCTTCGACCGGCTTGCGCAGCCGCTCGGCCAGCGGCTTGTCCAATGCTCCGAGGAAACCGGCGGTGCGGCGATCGGCGAGCGCCTGCGCGGCGTTCGAGACCAGGTCGCGCGCGGTTTGTTGCGGATCCGCGGCGGGGCTCTGCGCGGCAACCGGCCATGCCAATGCGATCAGCAAAAGTGCGCGAAGCATGTCACGTCCTGTAACTGGCATTGATGTCGATGTAGCCGTGTGTGAGGTCGCAGGTCCAGAAGCGGGCCTCCCCTTTGGCTTTGCCGCGTAGCGAGAAGCGGATGTGGACTTCGGGCGCATCCAACTTCTGTTTCAACTCGGCTTCGGAAAACGGAGCGGCCAGACCGCCGCGGCACACGGCGACGCCTTGCATGCGAATGTCGGTCTTGGCGGGATCGAAGGTTACGCCGGCGTTACCGGCGGCGGAAAGGATACGGCCCCAGTTGGGGTCGGAGCCGGCGATGGCAGTCTTGACCAGCGGCGAATTGGCGATGGCGCGGGCCAGGCGCGCAGCAGCATCGTCGCCAGGCGCACCGGTGACTTCAATGGTGACGAACTTCTTGGCGCCTTCGCCATCGCGCGCGATGGCCTGCGCCAGGTGCTGGAAAACACCGGTGATTTTCTCTTCCACGCGGGCCAGTTCGCCGGCTTCGGGATGAACTCCGGAGGCACCGTTGGCGAGCAGCAGGAGCGTATCGTTGGTCGAGGTGTCGCCATCCACCGACAGGCGGTTGTAGCTGGATTCCACCGCGCGTTTGAGGATGCCGCGCAAGGTCGCGGCGGGAAGCTGCGCGTCCATCATCACGAAGCCGAGCGTAGTGGCCATGTTCGGCTGAATCATGCCGGAGCCTTTGGTCATGCCGGCCACACGCACGGTACCGCGCTTCAGGCGGGCTTCGGCGAAGGCGGTTTTCGAAACCAGGTCGGTGGTCATGATGGCGCGGGCGGCGTCTTCGAAACGGTCGGGAGAGAGGCCGTCGAAAAGGCGCGGCAGAGCGGCGGTGATTCTTGGGCCGTCCAGTTCGACGCCGATCACGCCGGTGGATGCGGTGAGCACCTGGGCGGTCGGCAGCCTGAGCGCTTTCGCGGTTTCGCGCGCGGTCGCGAGCGCGACTGCATCGCCGGTGCGCGTGGCGCAATTGGCGTTGCCCGCATTCATCAGGATGGCGCCGACTCGGCCTTTCGACAACGCCAGGTGGCGGCGGCAAAGACGGACCGGCGCGGCCTGCACACGGTTGCGCGTGAACACGGCGGCGGCATTGGCGGCGAGACCGGAGACGATCAATGCCAGATCGTCACGCTCGGCTTGGCGAATACCGGCGTACACGGCCGAATAAGCATATCCCAGCGGCAGGTTCAAACGGGTAAGTCTCCTAACATTTCATTTTCGACTAATCGGTGGCCATTGGCGAAATCCGCGGCGGCCATCCGCTTGCGGCCTTCCACTTGGACCTCGACGAGTTCGAGCGCGCCGGCGCCGCAAGCGACTAGCAGGGGCTTGACGCCCAGCAGCGTGCCGGGCGTCTGGCCGGCGATGGCATCGATGGGCCGAGCGCGCCATATTTGCAGCGCTGCGCCGCGAAAGGTCGTGTGAGCGCCGGGCCAGGGCGTCATACCGCGCACCTGGTTGTGAATTTGCGCGGCGGAGCGGCGCCAGTCGATGCGGCCGTCTTCTTTTTTCAACATCGGCGCATACGTGGCCTGCGCGTTGTCCTGCGGCTCGGGAAGGATGCCCGCGAGCGCACCGACCGCCTCGACCAGCAGGTCCGCGCCCATCGTCGACAAACGGCGGCCCAGCTCGATGGCGGTCTCATCGGCACCGATAGTGGTTTCGGCTTTGAGCAGCATCGGGCCGGTATCCAGGCCGGCATCGATGCGCATGATAGTAACGCCGGTGACGGTTTCGCCGTTGACGATGGACCATTGGATGGGCCCCGCGCCGCGATATTTCGGTAACAGCGAAGCATGGACGTTTAGGATTCCCAGAGCGGGAATATCGAGGATGGATTGCGGAATGATCTGTCCGTAGCCCACCACCACCATGGCTTCTGGCGCAAGGTTACGCAGATAGTCGACGGCTTCGGGCCGCTTGATGCGCTCCGGCTGATAGACGGGCAGGCCGAGCCGCAAGGCGGCTTCCTTCACAGGCGGTGGCGCCAGCGTCTGGCCGCGTCCTTTGGGGCGGTCGGGTTGAGTGATGGCCGCGAGCACCCGATGGCCGCGCTCGACCAGCCGTTCCAGCGTGGGCACGGCGAAGGCGGGCGTGCCGAGGAAGGCCAGGCGCA
>CAZFOP010000171.1:0-7673 GCA_964520085.1 uncultured Solibacteraceae bacterium
GATCATGGCGAAGTCCGGCGGGCCGAGCCTGGCCTGCAACGTAGACGAGCAGTCCTGGCCCTTCGAGATAGGCGTTGCCGGCGGTGTCGATGAAGGGCAAATGGAGTTGGCGGCAGCGTTCGGCGACTTCGCGCGTGATGTAGGGCGCGACCAGTACGGGCAACTCGGGCAAGGCTTGGCCCTGGGCCTTTACCATCGCGGGAGTCTCGAATCGGTCGACCGTTTTTATTTCCGCGCCGAAACGGTGCTTGCGACGTTCCGTTTCCACCTCGACAATCGCGTCGGCCCCACGGTTTCGGCCGACCGCATGGAGGACACGGGCGTCGATCCCCGTGGTGCGCTTCAATGCAAGAACGGCGGCATTCAGGGTGCGGTGTTCGTGAGTTGTCATGGCCGTGGTCCAAAACGGCAAGCTAAAGGTTTGTTTCTGTTCGTTATTTTCAATTGTACACGTTACGTGAACATACTGCAATAGTGAACGAACAGCGCCGCCCGTTCGGCGCGCCGTTTTCTGGAGCGGCCGACACGGAACAAATTCTGGAAATCTGACCGAGACTCTCGATTGCTAATCGCAGCGTTCTGGGTCGCCAGCAGCAACCACCTCATTCGCAAACGGTGACAGTTTACGTGGCAAAGTACTTTTATGCCGGGTGTCACCATTTTGGCACCAAACTTGGGTAAAACCGGACAAAAAGGAAGGGAAACCAGTGAAATCAGATTCGGTGCAAACTGCTGATCGGCAAGCGGATTTGATTGATTTTGTTCAGCTTGCAAGAAGTGCAGAGTCGGTTTTCGAGACCGCCCGATTCAACCACCCTCACACCTCACCGTATTGTTAAAGGAGACTGGCAGAGAGCCGCCGCTCGCCCTTGGACCGTCTTGAAAGCAGACGGGTGAAATCCGCCGGCTGCCCCGGTTACCGCACGCTGACGTTGCCCGCGTTGCTGGCTTGTCCGTCGATGGTGACAACCAGCGGATGCGTTCCGGCTGCGAGACCGGGCGGCACCATCAGGTTGACCTGCACCAGGCCCACGAAGCCAGGCGCCAGTCCAGCGAAGCTCACAGTCGCCCCAATGCCGCCGATCGTGGCGGTGACGGGCGAGGTGGCACGCACAACCGAGTTCAGCGGCGCGGCCACACCGTCGGCCGGCGCCGGACTCACCGGTCCGGATCCGGTGAGGTACGCGATGATGTAGCTGCCCGCCGCAGCCGGATTCCCGGGACCATTGAGCGAGTAACTGGGGTAGTTCTGCACGATCGCCGAGGATCCCGAAACGAACAAGCCCGGGCCGGCCGCGACCACAGGCACGGAAACCGTGTTGCTCAGGCCGCCTGCCACCGAGACGGTCACGTTAGCCGGACCGATCGCAGTTTCCCACGGAACCTGGAAATTAATCTGTCCCGGCGAAGCGAAGAAAACCGGCGCCGCCTGGCCGTTAACGGTCACGCTGACGCCCATTCCGCCCAGACTGGCCGCGCCCAAGCTGGTCGGGTATGGTGCTGCGGACGTATAATTCGCGCTGCCGAAGCCGGTTCCAAAAACCGAAGCCAGCGCCCCGGGAGAGACCTGTGGCTGGAAGCTCGCGGCATTCGTGACGCCGCCAGCGGTAATCGCCGGACTCAACGGCGTCAACTGGCGGATCGCGTCATTGCCCGTATCGGCGATATACACGTTGCCGTTCGCATCCACCGCCACGCCAAACGGCAAAGACATCTGCGCTTCGAGCGCGGGGCCACCATCGCCTGAGTAGCCGTAGACGGTCGTTCCCGCGATGGTCGTGATAATGCCCCCCGGCGTCACCTTACGAATTCGGTTGTTCACTGAATCCGCGATGTAGACGTTACCTGCACTATCCGTCGCCACACCGACAGGATCCGACAACACGGCATCCGCTCCCGGGCCGCCATCGCCGCCAAATCCGGGATAACCATCGCCCGCGAAGGTCAGTGTGAGCACGCCATTGGCGTACTTCGACACGTTGTGGAGCTCGATGTCGGAAACGTAGATGTCGCCCGAAGCATCGAGGGCAACCCCCTCGGGACAGATCAATAGCCCGGCGGACGTGCCGAGCCCTACCGCGGTGGTGATGATGCCAGTGCTAGCGTTGACCATGCGAATCAGGCCTTGCGTGGTGCTCGCGTTGGCGCCGGCATTCGAGTCCGCAATATACAGGTTTCCGGCGGCATCGACGGTCAAGCCAGCCGGGTTATACAATTGCGCGTTGATGGCGGGTATGTTGTCCTGGCCGTAACCGAACCCCAAGGAATAGTTTCCGGCGTAGGTCGAGATGATTCCGCTGGTATTCACCTTGCGAATCACCTGGTTCTTCATGTCGGAAATGTACAGGTTCCCGGCCTTATCCACCGCCACGCCGGAGGGGTAGTCCAACTCGGCCGAGGTGGCTAGCCCAGCGTCGCCCGAGTAGCCGGCTGTTCCGGTGCCCGCCACAGTGGAGATGGTCCCGTTCGAGATCATGCGCACGCGGTGGTTGACCGAATCCGCGACGTAGACGTTCCCTTTTGAATCGACCGCGGTCGCGGCCGGCGTGGCGAATTGGGAGCCAACCTCCGGCCCGTCGACGTAACCCGAGCTACCATTGCCGCCGATGGTACTGATCGTGTACTGCTGCGCCGCGGCGCAGAAAGCCAGCAGGAAGGCCGGCGCGACTCGTCTGAGATAAAACAGAGGTGACATGTCCGAAGGTCTCGACTTGAGATCGGTACTTACGAGGTTAACACGGAAGAAACCGTAGCCAGGTGTTGTAGCGGGGGCACTCAGCGTGCCGTTTAGGCACTCCGGCGGGCGATGGCCGGCCGGGCCCGCGCAGAAGCTTCTCCGCGCGCCCGGCGCGCCACGCCACCCACTCGGCCAGCTGGATTACCCAGTTCACTTCTTGACGAGGGTCTTGATTTCGTCGGGCAGGTCGAACTTGTTTTTGGGGATCTCCACGTTGTATTTGAAGCTCTCGAGCGTAATGGCGATCTCCTGGCCCCCGGCACTCTGCAAAATCTTGTGCGCAACGAGCAGATCCCCCTCCTTGCGATAGTCGCTGATCAGGGTTTCGGACTGAACCTCGCCCATGGGGGTGGTCACTGTCAGCGCGATTTTCGCCAGCAGGCCGGTCTTCTTGTCGAAGAACTGGGTTACAGGGTTGCCTTCATTGGGCGTCAGCACCAACTTATAGCAGTCCTTGCCGTCGACGGTTTCGGCGCCCACGGTCTCGACCTTCTTGTATTGGTCGCGCCAGTTTTCTTCGTGAAAGTGAGCCTGGAGCTTGGATTGGGCCAACTCGTCGCCATCCTTGACGCGTGCGCCCTGCATGGGGTTGATCTCCCACGACACTTTGCCGTCATAGCCCTGTTTGACCGAGCCCAGTCCGGCAATCTCGATTTCGTCCAGGCTCTTGTCCGGTTCCGCCTTGGTGATCGTCATGGTGCCCTTGATGCCCATCGCGGCGAGCTCCATGGAACCGGTGATCACCATGTTGTGCAACTTCTCGAATGCGGCCTTGCCGCCGGCTGCCTCGACGGACTTGTCGAGGATAGTTTCTGCCTTGGGCAGCACATCGGCCGCGCGCGGCGCTGCTGGGGCTGCGTTCTGCGGCGCGGGTGCCGCTGCCTTGGTGGGCTGATCGTCAGCCGCGCGCAGGCTGGCGCCGGCCGAGGCCAGCACCATCACCGCGCAGGCGGCCAGGGTTCGTCTGATTGGTAAACGTTTCATAAGGACTCCCGATAATTCCCTTCTATTCTAATCTTAGTTCTTGCTGCCCTCGATCCAGGCCAGGGCGCGGTCGAGCGCCGGGTCGCGTCCTTCCAACAAGGCGCGGCGCGACGGCCCCGCGACTTCATCCGGAATCACTCCGGCGCCTTCCAATTGCTTGCCGCCCTCGGAAATATAATTGGCGATGGCGTACTGGAAGCCGTCGCCGTTGGGCAGCCGCTCGAACACGGACGGTAACGCAGCGCCGGCGCTCCGCATTCCAAAGACGCGCGCCCGCTTTAAGTCTTGCAGTCCTCCGGCGAGAATTTCCGAAGTCGAGCCGGAGCAGCCGTCGATCAGGACCGCCAGCGGACCGCGGAACACCGTGGGCCGCGGGAACACCACAAACTTCAGCGTGCTACTGCGCAAGAGCATATCGCCCAGCCGCAGCCCCGGCCGATCCAGGAACCATCCGGCCACGCCCGGCGCCAGCCCGCCGATCCCGCCCGGGTTGCCTCGCAAATCGACCACGAAACCGCGGCAGGCCGCGCAATCCTGAATCGCGTTGGCGAACGCCTTGGTCAGAGTCTCCGGCGCGAAAAAAAGGTTGAACCGGATATAGCCGATATCGGGCCGCACCTTGCGCGACTCCACCCAGAAATACATTGGCGGCAGATTGCCAAAAGAGAATCGCTCGCCGCGTGGGCGTGTACGCTCCATATCGAGCGTCGTTCCGCGGCCCTGCGCGTCGCGGAACCTCACGTTCACCCGGCTGCCCGCGGCGCCGTCCAGGCGCGCGGTCACGGCACGTTCCAGCATCAGGTCGTGGAGCGTCGAGTCGCGAAAGTTTCGCTCGATCTTGCGCAGGCCCGGCGCCAGCGGCTTGGCGTCCACGCGCTCGATTTCCCAACCGGGCTTCACGCCGCTCGTGGCCGCCGGAGAATCCGGCTCGGTCGAGACCACCAACGCGCGGTCGTCGACCACACGCACTGTAAGGCCTGATCTGCCTTCGCCCTTGAATTCGCCGCCGATTTCCTCGTAGACCATGGCCGGCACGATGTTGAAATGCGTTTGCTTGAGCCGCGCCAGCATTTCCTCCATTACCGCCCGCGCCTGTTCCATGGTGGCGCCGCTTTCGATGCGCGGACGCAACTCATTGTACACGGCCTGCCAGTCGAGCCCTCCCAGCTTGGGATCCCAGTGTTTGTCGCGCACTGTTGTCCATACGTGCTCGAAGGACTCAATGTTCAGGCGTTTTTGCTCTGGAGTGAGACGATCCGCTTCGCCGGCGGAAGCGAACCACAGCAGTGCCAGCGCCAACCCTGCAACGCGTGGAAGCATTCCCTCCGACTATAGCCGATTACGCCCGTAAATGGCTCACACCCCTGCCAACACAGATCCAGTTTGCGTCCGCCAACGGGGCGCACACGATCCTGGGTACCTTGTCGAGATTCATCTGACGTTTCTCAATTCGCGTGATGCTCAGCCGCGCCTTGGTGGGGCGTGGTTCAGCTTGCCCTGCTCTGTCCGCAACTAATTGATCCCATTCATCATATCCAACAACGTCCCGCCCCTCACAATGCATCTCCCGCGCTCCACTGCGGCAGTTTCGCCTCCCGTCTCGCCATCTCCGGTAACGTTCGCGCCTTCCTCAACGCCTAGCCAGTCACTATGATCAAGAAACTTCTCTTCGTAACGACAATTCTGCTCGCTGTAACGACCTGCCTCATGGCCGCCGACGCCAGCGGCAAGTGGACTTTTGAACAGGAAGGCCGCAACGGAACCATGCAGGTGACCCTGAACCTGAAGATCGATGGCAGCGTTCTCTCCGGTACGGTGGCCCAGCCGGGACGCGAAGGCAACACCGTGGAAACCCTGATCACGGATGGCAAGGTAGACGGGGACAACATCAGCTTTACAGTGAAGCGCGAATTCAACGGCAACAGTTTCGTGTCGACCTATAAGGGTACGCTCGACGGTGACAATCTGAAACTCGAAATCAGCCGGCCGGGCCGCGATGGCAACACGCGAACGAGCAACGCCGTCGCCAAGCACGCCAAGTAAGATCCCAAAAGGGAAGGCCGCCAGCCTGCCAAGCTTCCGACCTCCTCGGCAGGCTGGACGATTTTGGTCGACTCGGAGGCAGAAATGCCACTCGGCGCCGGTGCATCCGTGAGAGCCCGGACTGGGTCCATGTCGCCTGGTCTCGCGGCCAAGATTGGCCTCAGACTCCACGCCCCTTCGACCATTCCCGTCACTTGACCCGGCTATCGAACTGCACCGGCTGAATCGAGTTTCCTTCTTGGATGCGATGATCGTTCACGCCGAGCGCTTGGCGGGCACGGACCTTCTCCGCAGCATAGACCTGCAGCATGGCGCAATTCTGGGCGGCGTTCGCATCACCAAATTGGTTTCTTGTGGCTTGAATAGCGGAAGTCCGCTTCCCTGCGCATGACGAGCGCGGAGGTTCAGCACGGCCGATGGTTGCGCTTGCATAGTAAGCTAGCTTAAGCTAGCTTAAGGAGAGGTTATGCAGGAGGTCGGAGCCTTCGAAGCCAAGAACAGTCTGGGTAGCCTATTGGACCGAGTGGAGCGGGGCGAAGAAATCGTGATCACCAGACACGGCAAACCAGTTGCCCGTTTGGTGGCCAGCGCTGGGGGCATTGATCGCGTACAGGCGAAGGGGGCGGCGGACCGCATCCGCTCCCGTGCCAGCAGCGCCAAGGCTGGACCTTTCAATTGGGATGAGCTCAAAGCCGACCGCGATAAGGGCCGGCCTTGAGTCTGGTTCTCGACAGTTCGGTAACTCTCGCCTGGGTTTACTCCGCCGAAACGATGGAAGCGATCTCCGATGTGCTCGCGCGGGTGATCGAGTCCGGTGCTTGGGTCCCGGCTCTCTGGCGGCTGGAGATTGCGAACGTACTCGAAATGGGTGTGCGAAAAGGGCGGACGGATGGGGCCTTTCGGGATGCCGCACTGGCCGACCTTGTTCTTCTGCCCATCACCGTCGATCCGGAGACCGATCGTCACGCCTGGGGTGCGACCGCGAGATTGGCCGCGCGGCACCGTCTGACTCTCTATGACGCCGCGTACCTGGAATTGGCCCGCCGCCGCAGTCTTCCGCTGGCGACCCTCGATCAGGATCTGCGGATCGCCGCGGCCGCCGAGGACATCATCCTGATTGGGGTTTAGAACCAAGCTTGACACGCCAAAGCGCGCCGGAATAACATTGTTATTACCATGCGGGCTGTTCATGTGAGCATAAGACAGATAGGCAACTCCCAAGGAGTTGTCATTCCCAAACCGGTACTTGCGCAGTTGGGTCTGGACGGGAAGGCGGGAGCGGAAATGACAATCGAGGATGGTGCACTTGTGTTGCGCAGGCCCGCGAGTCCGGCGCGCACCGGTTGGGCCGAAGCCGCCAGGAGAATCGCCGAGGCTGGCGACGACGAACTCGTGATGGGCGAATTTGGTAATGCGGAGGATTCGGAGCTGGTCTGGTGACGCGTGGAGAGATTTGGCTCGTGAATCTTGATCCTACTGTCGGGAGTGAAATCAGGAAGACGCGCCCGTGTCTGGTGGTGTCTCCGGCCGAAATGCACGATCATCTGCGCACAGTGCTCGTCGCACCCATGACTACGGCGGGTCGCGAGGCGCCGTTTCGGATCGGCGTCACTCATGGTGGCCGGAAGGGTCTAATTCTGCTCGATCAGGTTCGCGCCGTGGACAAGACCCGGTTGACGAAGAAACTGGGAGTGGTTCCCCCAAAGACGCTCACCACCACGTTGAGGACGCTGCAAGAGGTATTTGCAGAATGAGATCCCTCCACTCGAGTTGGCTCACGGTCGGCATCGCAGATGAGACAAGCGCCAAGCACAGGCGCGCTCTGGAACCTCGTGGCCTGTCCGTCCGTATTCAGCCTTATGGAGCCTAAACTCGCGATTTGCCGAACGCGCAGAGAGTTCCTGTCCGG
>CAZFOP010000172.1:0-7644 GCA_964520085.1 uncultured Solibacteraceae bacterium
CCCCGCCTTCTTCCGGTTCAGCACTCTCTCCGGCAACTTCCCACGCATCAGTTCCTTCAACACGTATTTTTGCCGCAAACCGCGAATCTTCAATCGCGCCGGCAGCCGCCCCGCGAATTCCACGATCCTGTGGTCCAGCATCGGCGGCCGCACCTCCAGCGAATGTGCCATGCTCATGCGGTCCGTCTTATAGAGGATGTCGTCCGGCAGGTAGTAACTCTGGTCCACCCGCAGATATCGCTCCACGACGCGACTGTTGCCTGTCACTACTCGCCGCGCTAACTCCGCCAGCCCATTACCGCCGCCGCCGCGCCGGATCGCTCGAAGCTGTTCGCTCGAAAACGTCCCGTTCCAGAAAAAGTGCGCCTCGTCCGCATCCAGCAAGCTTCCTTCTATCCCGCGCTTGATCTTATACTCCAATCCGATCTTCTCGTCCGACACGGGCACGTATCGCTCCAGTGCCCCGTGTGCCGCGCGCCGTAGCCAGCGTGGCGTCCACCGCAACGGCCTCGCCAGCCGGTCCGCCTGGTAGGTCTCATACCCGCCGAATAACTCGTCCGCGCCTTCCCCCGATAGCGCCACCGTCACGTGTTGCCGCGTCATCCGCGAGAGAAACCACACTGGTAGCGCTCCCGCATCCGCGCTCGGTTCGTCCGAGTAATACGCGAAATCCTCAATCGCGCTCTCCAGCTCAGTCTCCGGATTCAAATCGAATTCGTGGTGATCCGTCCCGTAAACTTCCGCCACTTCGCGGAAGTACGGGCTCTCATCGAAACTCCGCCCGCGAAACGAAATCGAAAATGTCTTCAGCCGGCTCGCGCTCTGTTCCGCCGCGTAATGCAGAATTGTCGATGAATCCACTCCACCCGACGCCCAGACGCCCAGCGGCACATCCGACACGAGGTGCTCCTTCACCGAGTCTCGCAGCAGCCCGTCCAGCTCCTCCTCGGCCGTCTCCAGCGAATAGTGGCGTGCTCCCTCGCGCGGCAGCTTCCACCACCGCTCCATCCGGCACTTCCCTCGACTCCATTCGAGGATGTGCCCCGGCGGAACCTTGCGTACGCCATCGACGAGTGTCCTGTCTCCCGGCACGTAATTCACCGAGAGAAACCTGTCCAGTGCTTGCTCGTCTAGCCGCCGCGGAATGTGTTCGTGCTCCAGAATCGCCTTGAGCTCGCTCCCGAAGTACAAATCGTCGCCGCTGCTGTAGTAATACAGCGGCTTGATACCCATCCGGTCGCGCGCCAGCACCAGCCGCCTGCTTGCCTCCGACCACAGCGCCACCCCGAACATCCCGCGCATTCGCTCGAAGCACGCCGTATCCCATTCGAGAAACGCCCGCAGCACCGTCTCCGTGTCGCACTGCGATCGGAAGCGGTGCCCTCGCTGCTCCAGCTCGCGCCGGATCTCCCTGTGGTTGTAAATCTCGCCGTTGAAGACAATCGCCGTGCCGCCATCGTCGCTGACGATCGGTTGATCGCCGCCGCCCAGGTCGATAATCTTCAGCCGCACCGCGCACAGCGTGACTTCGCTGCCCTCGTAGATCCCCTGCTGGTCCGGCCCCCGGTGATGTATGGCCGCCAGTATGCGCCCCGCCGCCTCCCGGTCCCACACCCCGCTCACACGCGTGAATCCCGCAATTCCGCACATTTTGTATTCGCGATTCCCGGAAACCTCCAGTGTATCCGGGTGGGGCATGCTTTAGCTTGCCCGTTGTTTCAGAAACGGTCCCCTTCCGAATCAGCATCGCCCGCCGCCCTGGACGATAATAGGAACAATGCCCACCGAAACGGTTTGCGCGAAGTGCGGCGGCACCGGCTGGATCATCCTCGAGCGTGCCAATGTCTCCGGCGCCGAGCCGTGCGAGTGCCGCAATCTGGGCCGCGCCAGCCGCATGGAGGACCGGGCGCAGATCCCGCCGCTTTATCGAAATGCCTCGTTCGAGAATTTTAATGTGCCTGGCCCCGATAATCCCATCGCGCGCCGCGACTTAACCAACGTTTTGCTGGCCGTGAAGAACTTCGTGCGCGACTTTCCCAATGAAAGCCGTCCCGGCCTCCTGCTGGTTGGCGAGCCAGGCACCGGCAAAACTCACCTCGCTGTGGCCGCCATGCGCAAAATCGTCGAGAAAGGCTTCGAGTGCCTTTTCTGCGATTATCAGACTCTACTCAACAACATCCGCGCGGGCTACGATTCCAACTCCAATTCGTCCAACCGCGAAGCCTACCGCTCCGCCCTCGATTCCGAAGTGCTGCTGCTCGACGATCTGGGTGCCCAGCGCGTCACCGATTGGGTCGAGGATACCGTCACCTCCATCGTTACCCACCGCTCCAACCATCGCAAAGCCCTCATCGCCACCACCAACCTGCCCGATCCCGATGCGGGCAGCTCTTTCATTCAGCGATCCGCCTTGGGCTCGCCCGAGTACCGCAGAACACTGTCAGATCACATCGGACCGCGCGCACGTTCCCGCCTGTTTGAAATGTGTACCGTGATTCGCATGCCCGGCGACGACTATCGCCTGCGTAAGGCGCGGACGTTCTGATGCCGGCTCGATGGCGCGTAGGCTCTCGCACGTTTCGAGCCGCCGCCCTGCTGGCACTGTTGCTTCTCTCCGCGGCCGCAGTCGCGCCCGCCTCCAACACCCGCCCGCCGGAGTATCTGCAAGCGGTCGAATTCCCTTACTATCTTTTCCCCCGCACGCTATGGGAGCGCGAACTGGTGTGGCTGAAAAACATCGGCATTCGCAGCGTGGAATTCTCGATCCCCTGGAACTGGCACCAACTCGCACCCGGCGATTTTGATTTCACCGGCCGCACCAGCCCGCGCCGCGACCTGAATGGATTGATCCGAATCCTCCGCCGGCTGGGTCTCAACGCCTGGGTGCGCCCCTTGCCGCCCGTCGAAGGCTGGCGGAATCTCGGTTCGCCGGCGGGCGCGGTCGCCGCCGTTCGCCAACTCTGGCTGAAACGGCTCAGCGACATTCTGGCGACGCAGACCGCCAGCCACGGCGGTCCCGTGGCCTGGGTCGAGGGAGCTGCGCTCGATATCGATGTTGCCGCCCCGCCTCTCACCGTGCGTATCTCTGCCCGCGACCCCGCCGCCCTAGCGCTCGGCCGTCAGGCCCTTGCTGCCCGCCAGAGCGTTCTGTGGACCGATGTGGAAGACCAACTCTATCCGCCCGGTTGGAGAAGCGACAGCAGAGCCCCGCTCGTCGAGGGCGCCATTTCCTTGAGCGGCGATGAGCGACCCGCCGCTGCGCCATTGCGGCGCCAGGCCGCGCTCTTGCGTCACTGGGGCGCCGTCGTTCCCGCTCTGCAGCCGGTGCCCGCGCCCCAGTCGTCCTCCCAGCGGTTGCCCGCCGGCGTCACCTCCATCGAACTGGTTTCGCCGGGCGCCTCGGCCGTCAGCATCGTCAATCGCTCCGCCCAGCCGTTCCACGACAACTTGCGCGTTTTCGAACCGGCCTCCAAACGCACCATCTCGATTCCCGTGGCCGTGCCCGCCGGCGAATCGGCCTGGCTGCCAATCGGCGTCTCCCTCGCGCCCGATGGCCTCTGCCGCGAATGCTCCAACTTCTCAATTGCGGAGCGGCTCGTCTACGCTACCGCCGAACTGCTCTCCATCGAGTATGAGAACGGTATCCTCGCTATGGAATTCGCCGCACCCGAGGCAGGCGAAGCCGTGCTGCAACTCGAGCGCAAGCCGGTCGGCCCGCTGCTCGCCGCCGGCGCCCCCATCGACTATGACTGGGACGACCACGCACTGCGCGCGCGCCTGCCGATTCCCCGTTCCGACGCGCTCGGCCACAACGTCCGCATCGGTATCGCCATCGAAGTAGCAGACACCGCCGCTTTCTTCACCGATGCCCGCCGCCTCATCATCGGCCAGAACAACGCGATTGCCACCAGTTATTCCTCGGATCGGGTTGCCGCTCGCTCCCGCCTGCGCGTGCCGGAAGGCTACACCGCAACCCCCAACGTCAAATCGCCCGATGAGATCGAATACCAGGTCGCGGTTCCCGCGGACGCGCTGCACGGCGACTTCGCCACCCTCGGCCTCGAAGCCGACGGCATGTTGCTCGGTCGCGCCCGCCTGCAGTTGTTCCGTCCATTTTCCATTCGCCTGATCGACGCCATCCGCATGCACTTCGGCCAACACGCGGAATTGACGTCCGACCCGTCCACCGTACCCATCGATCCCAAGGCCGGCGGCAACCTGGAGATCGTCATCCGCAATAACTGGCCGGGCATCCAGACATACCGTGTGGAAGCCTATGGCGAAGGTCTGGAATTCCTTCCGGCCAAAACCCAGATCAGCATCGGCGCCGTCGCCGAGCGCAGCATCGGCTTGCGCGTGTTCGCGGCCGAAGGGATAGCCGGTCTCCGCGATTGGCATTTGCGGGTAACCGGTGCCGGCGAAGCCGATCTGCCGATGCGCGTCCTCCTGTTGCCTCGCGCCCACACCGTCGTGTGGAGTTGCGACCTCGACGGTGGCGGCGCTCCCGAGTGGGTTCTCGAAACCGACCGCGCGCGCGCCGTGTTTTCGAGCGAAGATGGCGGACGCTGGTTGGAGTTCACCGCCAAACAGGCCAACGTGAATCTTCTCCCCTATGCCGGCCTCTACGCCGCGCCCGGCCGCGTCACCGTGCGGGCGTTGGACAACGGTCTCGAGTTCACCGGCGCAGGCTGGCGTCGTACCGCACGCCTCTCCGGCGCCACTGTAACGATCGAGCAGGACAGCCCACTGCCAGCCGCCGCCATCGAGCCAACCAAGATCGGAAACGCGGCGCTCACCATCGAGCGCCCCTCCGCCTCCCGCGCCATCTACACCATGCAATTTGGAGAGCTTGGGGCTGGGCTCGCTGCCCAGTGAATGCCAATCCACGCTGCTCATCGAACCCACATGCCCGTTTGTCAGGGACTTGAGTCGCCTCCCATCGGCGCGGACAGACTGCCTCAATTGTAAGGTACGGTCCGCTGCCAAGATTGAAGTGCTGATGGCGCGGCGAGGGGCCGCTGGATCTACAGCCCCCGCGTGCCGTTCTCTAGGAATGCGCGCAGGCGGTGGCTGCGGCTGGGGTGGCGCAGTTTTCTTAGGGCCTTGGCTTCGATCTGGCGGATGCGTTCGCGCGTGACGGCAAAATTCTGGCCGACTTCTTCCAGCGTGTGCTCACTGCCGTCGTCGAGGCCGAAGCGCATCTTGATGATCTTTTCCTCGCGCGGCGTAAGCGTCTTCAGCACTTGCGCGGTTTGCTCCCGCAGATTCAGATTGATCACGGCATCGGAAGGCGAAATGCCATTCTGATCGACGATGAAATCGCCCAGGTGCGACTCGTCTTCCTCGCCGATCGGAGTTTCGAGCGAAATCGGCTCCTGCGCGACGCGCAACACCTTGCGGATCTTCGACACCGGCAGTTGCAGCCGCTTGGCCAACTCTTCGTTGGTGGGTTCGCGCCCCAGTTCCTGCACCATCTGGCGCGAGGTGCGAATCAACTTGTTGATGGTCTCGATCATGTGCACCGGAATACGTATGGTGCGCGCCTGATCGGCGATGGCGCGCGTGATGGCCTGCCGCACCCACCACGTCGCGTAAGTCGAGAACTTGTAGCCGCGCCGATATTCGAACTTGTCCACCGCCTTCATCAGGCCGATGTTGCCCTCCTGAATCAGATCCAGAAACTGGAGGCCGCGGTTGGTGTAGCGTTTGGCGATGCTCACCACCAGCCGCAGGTTAGCTTCGATTAGCTCCTTCTTGGCGGCTTCGGCTTCTTGGTGGCTATTGGTGATGATCTCGAGTGTGCGGCGCAGCTCCGCCGCCGGCGCCCCGAACCGTTCCTCGAGCTGCTGCAAGCGCTGGACGAAGCTGCGCTGCTCCTTGCGCAACTCCTTCACGCCTTCGGCTCGCGCCCCGGGCCAGGTCTCAAGGCGCCGTTGCACGCCGGCGATTTCGCGCTCCACCGGCTTCATCTCTTCCACCGCGGCGCGGATGCAATCGATGAGATGGCGAATCACCGGGCTTTGGAAATGGACCCCCCGCACCTGCCGCGAGACCCGCACCATGAGGCGGCCCAGCTCCCACAACTGCCGGCGGTACTGCTTGGGCTTCAGTGCGCGCGGCGTGGCCAGCAGCTTCTGCCGGCACTGCATGGTCTTGCGGTACTGCCGTGCGATTTCCTCGGTCGCGCGCACGAATTCGTCGCGCTTCTCCTCCACCAGTTCGTCGGTGAGGATGGGTTCGGCAATCTGCACCACGTCGCGCGCCGAGATGGTGTTGGCCGCCAGGTCCTCGCCGATGCCGATAATTTCCTGCACCGCCAAAGGCGCGCGCGCCAGCGATTTCAGAACCGTGTGCTGACCGCGCTCGATCCGGCGCGCGATTTCCACTTCGCCTTCGCGGGTGAGCAGTGGCACGGTGCCCATTTCGCGCAGATACATGCGCACCGGGTCGTTGATCTTCTCGCCCACGCCGGCGGGCAATTCGAGGTCGAGGACTTCTTCTCCCTCCTCGAGTTTCTTGTCGAAATCCTTGGGCTCTTCGAGAATTTCGATGCCGGCCACATCCAGGCCGGCCAGCACGTCGTCGAGGTCCGCGCCACCGGCTAAGTCGCCGGGCAGAACTTCGCTGACTTCGTCGTACAGGACGTAGCCCTTCTGCTTGCCCATCTGTACGAGCCGCTGCAATCCCTCGAACTTATCTTCCAGCGCCACTGAGCCCCGCACTCCCGGCGTTTCCAGCGAGTCCAACACATTGTACCCCACGGCGCGGACGCGAATGGGTGGGGCATGCCTTAGCTTGCCCTCGATTTTCCGGCCTGGCAGCCGTCACCCTGTTGTCCGCCCTCGCTGGAAATTCGCCATTCTCTCCGAAAATCAGAGAACCAAGTAAGACTCCGCACGCACCCTGGGCGGCTCACCGCTTCCCATCATCCGCGGCTCCGCGCGGCCCGCTCGCTGCCCTCCAGTTCCGCCGCCAAACGCAATGCCTCTTCCCACTTACCCGCGCGCTCGGCTTCCCGAATCCGCGCCTTGATCTGGTCGCGTTGACCCCGCTCCTGGCTGCGGCGGACACTTTCCATTGCCGCCTCCACCGCCCCCCGCGAGACTTCCGGCTCGCCCTCGAGCACCGCTTCGGCGAGCAGATTCCGATCGGCCTCTTCCAGCCGGGCATGTAAACTTTCGAAATTCAGCCGCCCCCCCGCCGCTAACAGCGTGTACGCAGCCTGAAACACGCGGCGGGACGCGAAACCGGCCGCCGCATCGGATTGTTGTAACTGCTCGACAATCTCCTTACTAACTTCCTCATCGGTCAAGATTGCGTTCAACAGTAACCGCTCGTCGTGCCGTAGCGCGATTTTCGGCCGCTCTATCGGTTTATCCTGGCGGCTGGCCGCGGTCTTGCGAAAACTGTCCAGCACCATCCCGGGCGGCACGCCAATGTATGACGCCAAGTCGTTGGCAATGGCGCTCCGCGCGAGCGGATCGGTGACCTTTTCGACCGCAGGCAATAGCGCGTTCAGCACCGCTACCACGCCCTCGCTCGTATGCACGTCGTGTTTGGCGCGCGCACGGTCGGCCAGCCAGTAGAAGTAACCCTTGGCCTCTTCGAGCCGCTGCTGGTACGCCGCCGCGCCGCGGTCGCGGC
>CAZFOP010000173.1:0-7628 GCA_964520085.1 uncultured Solibacteraceae bacterium
CCTCCCAGCCCCTGCAAGACCACCGGCTGTTGGTCGCCGCCCAGCCCGCTGCTGCCCGCTTGCAGGCTCAGGTCCAGCCGGGGTGTCATCTGGTCGCGGGCTACCTTCGCATTCAGATCGTCGACCCCTATGCGGCGGCCCGCCGCCGTCAGTTCCGGCCGGTCGCGCCGCGCTTTGGCCAGAGCCTCATCGAGCGGCAACGCGTGAAATCCCACCGGCAGCTCGGCCGGATCGTCTTCCAATACGATCTCCATTCCGAGCGTGTTTGGCTTGAGGTCGGCACCGATCGATTGGCGCAAGCCGTCCAACGCCTGCCGATATGCATAGCGGGCCTGAATCAGATCCAACTTGCGTTGCGCCACCTGCGATTCCGATTGCAGGATGTCGAGTTTTGAAAGCGCCCCCAACTCCAGCGCCTGGTGGTCCCGCTCGTAGGATTTTTGCGCCAGCTCGAGCGACTGCTCCGCCACGCGGATGCTCTCGCGCGCTCGAATGGCTTCCCAGTATTGCCCCGCCGCGTTGGCGATCGTGGTGGCGATTTGTGCCTGGCTCTGTTCGGTGACAATGCGAAACTGCGTGCGAGCCACCAGCAGCGGCGCGCGCAATTGCAGATTGCCGCGGTTCTGCAACAAGGGCTGCGTCACGGTGAAAGTCAGACCAGTGGCCACGCTCGGGTTGAAGAAGTTGTACTCACTGTTGGAAGACGCGCGAGTCGCGGTGAAGCCGGCCGTCACGGTGGGCCCGGCGCCCAATACCTGGCTGTAGGATGCGGTTGACGTCTGCGTCAAATCGCTGAGCGTTGGCGCGCCGCTGGTCTGGCTGGTTTGCTGTTGCACGGAACGGGTCGCGTTGAACTGCGCCAGCAATTGCGGATCGAAAGGCGCTTTGGCACTGGTCACCGCGTCGGCCGCGGTATACACGTCCAGTTGGGTCAGGCGGATGCCAGTGGAGTTCTTCAGCACCAGGGACAGGAACGCTTTCAGGTTCAGCACCAGTTTGCCGCTCTGCATCCGCTGCTCCAAACCCTCCACATCGCGTTCGATCACGGTGTCCGGATGAAACCGCCGTTCGAAGCTGCCCACCAGGGGAAACGAATCGGACCAGGCCATGCGCGCCGTGCCGGCGGCCGCGAGCAGCGCCAGACATCGCCAAACGCCTCTACTCATAACGCAAGGCCTCGATCGGATCGATCCGCGACGCCTTCAGCGCCGGATAAATCCCGAACACCACACCCACTCCCACCGACACGCCGAACGCGACCAGGATCGACGAAGTGGTGACGATGGTCTTCCAATCCGCGGCGCGCGCGATGAACCACGAAAGGAAGTAGCCGAAGCCGATCCCTAGCATTCCGCCGGCGAATGAAATCAACACCGATTCGAGCAGAAATTGCCGCATGATATCGCTTCTGCGCGCGCCTGTGGCGCGCCGGATCCCGATCTCTCGCGTTCTTTCCAGCACCGTGGCCAGCACGATGTTCATGATGCCTATTCCTCCCACTAACAATGAAATCGCGGCGATCGCCACCATCACATAAGTGAAGATCACTTGCGCACGCTGCTGTTCGGCCAGCAGTTCGGCCGGGATGGTCACCGAAAAATCCTGCGTTCCGCGATGCGTCGAATTCAGGATTGCCGTCGCCACTTTGGCCGACTGCACGCTGTCGGCCCCCAACTTCAATTGCACGTCCACCCCGTCCAGCGGATCCCGTAAATAGCCGGTGAGATCCCAGAAACGATATTGAAACGTGCTCAACGGAGTGTAGATCCGGTTGTTCACATCGCTTCCCGCAGCGGCCAGATTCTGCGATCCGGAGGCTGCCTGCTCGCGCAGCACACCCACCACGCGTAGCCAGGTGTCTTCCACTTTGATGTACTTGCCCACCGCCGGCTCGTAGCCCAGCAGGCCGGTCTTGGCGGTTTCGCCGAGCACGCAGACCGCGGCGCTGGCCTGCTCCTCGGCCTCGCCGAACGCCGATCCCTCGGCCAAGATCCAGTTATGAATCTGCGCATACGACGAACGCACGCCGTAGAGCCAGGGGGCCTCACCCACGGGTTTGGGCAGCAGGCGGGACGGGTGCATCGTCCGGCGCGGCGACAACTGGTTCAGCGAATCCAGATTGGCCTGAATGATCCGCACGTCGCGTTCGTTCAGCCCTTGCGACGAGCGGCGCCGCTGCTGTAGTTCGGCGGAACTGGTGCAGGGGATCGAATCGATCAGCAGGTTCCGCACGCCCAGTTGCTCGATGAACCGCAGCGATTCGTCGCGCGCGCCGGCGCCGATGGCGAGCATTCCGATCACCGCGCCCACGCCGAAAATCATGCCCAACGCGGTCAGCAGGGTGCGCGTTTTTTGACTCGCCAGGTTTCCCGCCGCCAGAACAAAATCGGAACCATAGCGCCGCACGAAGCCCAACCGCACGAACCGCGTTTCCCCGGCCGCGGACGCCACTCTCATCGACATGCCCTCATTTCCAGATCCTCATCGCGGCAGCGGCGCAGCCGCACCGGCCGCCTTCTTCTGCGGCGACTGTTCCGGGTTGGAAAGCGCCACCACCTGGTTTTCGGGCAGGCCCTCGACCACCACCTGGCTTTCGCTGCGCCGCACCAGCTTCACGTCGTGCGGCGCGAAGCTCGCGCCGGAGGGTGTATATACATAAGTCCGGCTACCGCTTTCAAACAACGCCTGAGCCGGAATCCACAGCACGCCGCGCAACACATCGGTGGTGATCACGATGCGCACGCTCATGCCGGGCCGCATTTCCGGAGCCGGATCGTCGAGCCGAATGCGGCACTCGAAATGCCGGTCCCAAGGCGAGCCGCCGGTGCCACCGAGGTCCACCACGTGCCCGTGAAACGCGCGCCCGGGAAGGGCGACCACGGTTACATCCACCTTTTGGCCCAGCGCCAGGTGCCCACGATCCAGTTCGCCGATGGTGGCTGTGATCGCCCAGTTGTGCAGATCCGGAATCTCGGCGATCGCCATGCCCGCCCGCACCGCGTCGCCCGGCTGGTAATCCGGCAGCGTCATGCCATCCATGTAGAAGTTGATCGAGGTATTTTGCTTCAGCGCCACGTAGCCCGCGCCATGCGCCCGCAGGGAGAGCGCTGCCAAGTTCTTCTGGGCGGTGGCCACTTCCACGTCGGCTCTGCCCACGCCCGCTTCCTGCACCTCGACGGCTGCCTGGTTGGTGGCCTGCCGGCTCCCTATGTCCTGGCGGATCTGGTTGAGCCGGTCCTGGGCGGCCTTCAATGCCAGGTCGTTCTGCCGCGCCTGGATGGTGGAAAGGATCGGGTTCCTGCGCACATCCAATTCCGCCAGGCGCACCTGATGCCCGGCGGTCGAGAGCGAATACGTGTCTTCCTCCAACTGCGCCTGCGCCTGCGCCTTGGCCTGCTCCACTTTCAGCTTGGCTTCGGCCAGGTCGGCTTCGGCCTCCTTCAAGCGGTACTCCTGATCGGTCGGATCGAACTCGACCACCGCATCGCCCGCTTTCACCACCTCACCGGTCTTTCGCAGTGTGGTGATGTGCAGTTCGCCGCCGGTGGTTAGTGGCGCGCTCAGCACTTCGGAGTTGCCGCCACGCAGTTCGCCGCCCGCCGACACCGTCAGCGTGAGATCTCCCCGGCGGACCTTGGTGGTGGGAATCGCGGTATCCACCGGCGGCTTCACGGCCTGGTACATCCGCTTACCCTGCCACAGGATCCCGGCTGCCGCCGCCGCAAGCACAGCCGTGACGATCAACGCCTTGGCGGCGCCGCGCAGCAGCCGCCGCGTGCGAGGAGCGACAGCACTCACTTCCCACCTCCGTTGCGCGGCGGTTCCACCAGAGCCACCATGCTGCCGGCTGGCAGGCCCTTCACGGCGACCTCGTCCGGATTGCGCGCTTCCACCGCGACTGCCAGCGCCCGATAGCCGTGCCCGGCGGCGACATACACAATGGCGCGCCCTTTATCGGTGAATAGCGCCTTGGCCGGGACGCTGACCGCATCCGGTATGCGCGCCGTGATCACGTCCGCGCTGGCGTTCATGCCCGGCCGCAGTTGCGAGCCCGGACCATCCAGCGCGATATAGGCCTTGAAACTGCGCGAAGGCGGCCAGTCGAAACTCTGCTCGGTGAGCGGCGAAACTCCCGCCAGCCTCCCGGTCCACGTTTTCTCCGGCAGGGCGTCGATCTTGATGACCCCGGCATCGCCAGGCGTAATCCGGCCACGGTCCACTTCGTCGATTTTGGCCTCGACCCGGATCGTCGAAAGATCCGGAACCTGGGCGATCACCGCGCCGGGGAACACGCGGTCACCCACCTTGTAAGGCTGCGCATTGAGCCAGCCTTGCGACGTGTTGGACAGATAGCTGATCACGCCGCGCTGCGGAGTCCTGACCTCCATCAGCGCCACCTGGTGGTTGGCGATTTCCAGCTCCGTTTGCTCCTGATCGCGCAGCCGGGTCAGCGAGGCGATCTTGGCCTCGCTGGACTTCTGGTGCAATTCCACCGTGGCTCTCTCCGCGTGCAGTTTCTCTTCCGCCACGCGCGCGTCGATCTTGCTCTCTTCGCCCTGAATCTCGCTGACGATCGCCTGCTGCGAGGCCTCCAGCCGCGCCTTCTCCAGATCGTATTGAGACGTCGCCAGATCCAGCTTGTCCTGCTCCGCCGTAATGAGCGATTGTGCCAGAGCCTGGTCCAGGTTGGCTTTCGCCTGGCGCAACGCGGCGGTATGTTCCCGAATGGCCTGCTGGGCGGCGCTGGGATCGAAGCGGATGACGGTCTGGCCTTGGCCCACCGGACTGTTCGGCGGCGCCAGCCAGACAATCTGCAGGTCCGACACGCGCACCGGCGCGGCGAGTTGCACGGAGCGCTCCGCCGCCAACTCTCCCCGGCAGCGCACCAGCACCAGGAACTCGCCGCGGCGCGCCTTGGCCATGGGAAGATCTCCATTTGCCTCCACCTTGCGCATCTTCGACCAAGCCACTATCCCGGCTGCCGCGCCGAGCGCCAGCACCGCGGCGAACCAATAGCGGGCCTTGCCGGCACGCCTCATTTGGCGGCCGCTTCCGGCGGCAGGATGTCCGCCGCCACGCTCAGGTCGGGCAACAGGTGGGGGTCTTTGGAATCCAACAGGTAGCGGGCCGCGAAGGTCTTCACCGGGCTATCCAGCGCCGAGGCCGCTACCGGGCTGGCCGAATCGAAACGCGCCATGAAGGTGAGGGTTGGATACGCATCCAGATGCACCACCGCGGTCGATCCCGGCTGCAACACCGCGCCATCGGCTTCATTCACGGAAAGCTGGAGCACCATGCTGTCCGGATCGAAAATGCGCAACAGCGGATTCCCCACGTACAGTTGATCGCCCTCCTGGGCGTGGCCCATCGAGTTGTTCTTCCAGACGTTGTCGAGCGAGACCATGCCGTCGATCGGCGCTCGCACGGTCAGTTTCTCCAGATCTTTTTGCAACCGTGCCAGGGTGAGCTTCTGCCGGTCGCGCTGCAACGTCAACACTCCCACTTCCGCGCGTTCGGCGGCATCGTGGAACTGGTTGGACCGCAGCAGGCTCTGGACGTGCTCTTCGGCATCGCGCAGTTTTTCGGCGTTCTTGAGCTGATCGAGGTCGCTCAACGCCGGCCCCTTGCGGATTTCCAGCTTGGCCTTTTCCAAATCCGCCATGGCCTGCGCCAGATCGGTCGCCCGCTTGGCGGCATTGCTGCGGTCCTCGGCCATCTTCTGTTCCACCTGGTGGGATAAATCGTCGAATTTGGCTTGTGCGTCGCGTTGCGACTTGATTTGCGCCGTGCTGTCGAACTCCGCCACCAGATCTCCGACATGCACCACGCTGCCATTGGGAACCAGTTTCACCAGCGTCATCGTGCCACCCTGACCGCCGATGCGGGGCACCTGAACCAGGGTCGTTCGCTGGGCGGCAATCGTGCCGGTGGTGCGCACTCCGCGCGGCTGGACAGGGGACTCGACGGCCGCGCTTTGGCTCGCCCCCGGTGGAGAACTCCCCTGTGCTTTGCGGGCCCTGCATCCGCTGCCCACGAGGCTCACCGCCAGCAGTGCGGCAACGACTTTCGCCGATGGTTTTGTCGCTGACATTCCGACTAACATTCTGAAGTTAACACTTAGACGAACGGGGAGAGCAATTTGTTGACCGCTTGCGGCGACTTTACCGGGCGGGATTCTGCGCGGCGAGGCACGGGAAATGCGTTCACACGTGGGCCGGTTTCGCCTGGCGCTTACCCCCTAAATGGTTTCTCGCGACGATTCGAGAGGACTGCGGATTCCTGCTGTGGCTCGAGTCTAGGCGCAGGCGGACGCGGGGGCTCTCGGCCTTCCACGGGACTCCATGCAGCTCCAGATCCACGTTCATCAGCCCCGGCCCATCGAACCCGTTTCGGCCCAGGTTGCGGATGGCATGTCAAAACGTCCCGGCGAAGCGTGGGTAGCGGACTCGTGCGCCTGTCGATATTCGGGATTACGAACGGGCTCGGCCTGGACGAACCCCGACACCCGCTACAGAACGGTCTTCTCCGCCTTCGGCAGTTCGGTATCCGGTACGGACCGGCACATGTGGATCGCGAGTTTCTCGACGTTGTGCAGGGCAAAGACGGGCGTGTCCGCCTCACGCGGCGCGCGGATGCGAAAGAAGTCGGCGTCGCGCACGTCGTCCAGCACGAACGCCGGCCGCAGGTCCGGCCGCGCGGCGACGATTTCGACATCGTCGAAGCGGATGCCGGTGACGTGGCGGACGTAAAAGCCGTGCGACGGCATGTGGCCGAATTGGCCCGGCTCCGGATAGGATTTCTCCATTTCCTTCGGCTGGAGCGCCGCCTCCTCTTGGGTGCCGCCGCCCTGGTGCCACACCTGCACGTGACTGATGGAGACATCCTCGATATCGTGTCCAGGAATCCCGCTGATGATGGAGCCGAGTCCGGGAACGCAATTGGAGCAGACCAGGTTGCTGATGACGATGCGTTTCAGCGTGCCCACGGGGGTGCCCGCCGGCCCGCGCATACGGGCGCCCAGGCGGAGGAAGATCGGCGCACTGACGATGTCCCGCATCGAGATGTTGGTGATGGTTACGTCTTCCAGCAGCGCGCCATCCACGGATTCCAGGGCCAGCCCCTGACACCCCTCGAAGACGCAGTTGGATATGGTGATGTTGCGGAAACCACCGTTCGATTCGGTGCCGAACTTGATTCGCCCGGTATGGGGAATGTGTTTGCTTGAATCGAAGCGCTTGTAAGTGCCGTCGAGCAACGTGCCTTCCTCAAAGCAGCCGCTCACATAGCAGTTAGTAATAGTGACAAACTCGGTGGGTTTGGCCCAGCCGAGTCCATAACAACTCTTCAGGCAGATACCGTCGTCCCAGGGAGAGTTGACATAGCAATTCGAAATGCGCACATTGCGGCAGCAATCGACATCCATGCCATCGCGGTTGGTGTCGATGCGCAGGTTGTCGATGGTGAGGTTATCGACGCCGGTGGCGAGAATGCCGAAGTGGCCGCCGTGGAGGATGGCAAAATCGCGCAGAATCACGTTGTGACAATTCTTGAGCGCTATGGCCTTGTTGCCGACGCCGGGGTTTTCGGCGACAGGTCCCGGCCCGTATCCTTTACTAAGACCTTTTCCC
>CAZFOP010000174.1:0-7616 GCA_964520085.1 uncultured Solibacteraceae bacterium
TCAAGGATGCACCGCTACACCACCGCAGTCCATGCGGCCATCACAGGACGCTTACGGAGCGCCGCGCGCCTGGCTTAGTGTACCCTACCGGGGAGTTCAGGTCTCTCGGCGGCGATTCGAACTCGTGGTGCGTGCATGCCGGACAAGGGCCGAATCAGAGGACGGCGCGCAGCCGATCGACGGCACTCGAAACCAGGCGATCGAAGCGCTCGAGGCTAAGGAACTCCTCCGCGAATCTTCGCGCCCGGCCCGACATCCGCCGCAGCGCCTCAGGCTCCGCGAATAGGCCCTGGACCCGCTCGGCCCATTGCTCGAGCGAGGCTTCGCGCGGCAGAACGTATCCGCTCTCGCCGTCTTGAATCAGATCCGGAACCGCTCCCACGTTCGTCGCAATCGAGGGCAGCCCCGCCGCCGCCGCCTCCGCAACGACGTGCGGTCCGTAGTCCTGGCGGGTGGGGAACAGGAATATGTCACTGTTCCAGTAAGCCGCCCGTACCCGGTCTTTGGTCGCTCCGCGAATCCATTCGACGCCCGTGGGTAGTCTCCGCCCTTCCAGCACAGGATCATTGGACACGATCGTCAGGGTGCACGCGTCCGCCAGGTGACCCGCGTACAACTGGAGCAGGAACTCGCCTCCCTTCCGCTCGAAGTCGTTCCCGATGAACAAAGCCCGCCAGGGGGGCGCAAACCTTCTCCTTGGAAAGGCCCACCAGCCGATGTCTTGCGGCGACAACGTCACCAGACAACGCTCCGGATCGACGCCATAGTCATGTTCGAGAGAAGCGGCGCACTCCGAGGCCATCGGAAGCCAGCACTCGATTCGGCCCGTGACGGCACGAAGCGCCCGGTGATGGACCTGATGCGCGAGCAACCGTTTCCAGGAGCCACCTGCTCTGAGCCGAATCTGCCTGTCCAGCGTCGCCGGGACTGCATCCAGCATGACAGCCGCCGGCATCCGCTTCGCGAGGTCCCGAAAGGCCACGACACTTTCCCACCCGTGCAGACACAGCACATCGAACTGTCGTTGCCTCTCGACGCGAGTTTTTTGACGCGCAATATACTCCGCTTGCCACGGGTTCGTCAGTCGCGCCCACCACGGTGTGGGATAGTTCGCATAGTCGTCGACGTCGATAGTCACATATGTCGGGTCCAGCCCCGACACGCGGTCGAGCGCGTGGATTAGCGTCCGCGTCACCTTCGCGTTTCCGAGAAGATTCGAGAATACACAGAGCGCTTTGGTGTCGGCCGGTCTGATCGTCCTGTGTAAGACTCGATACTGGTTGAGCGGACGGTGTTTTGCGCTCCTAATTCCGACCGATCGTGAGGTCTCCGCGGAGGGGCCAGGCACATAGTAGAGTGCAGCCGCCGCGATGAAACTCTTAGGTTTTTGTTCGTGAACGGCGCTTGGCAGAACAACCGGACAGGAAATCGCCGGTAGTTTGGTGAAAGGTGGCGCATCGAAACAGAATCGTACTGCGACAATAGCGGAAGGTCCAGAGTGCCGTCAATCCTGACGCTTTGGTGCGTTCACGGCGAGCCGTGGCGCTGGCTTCACCCGGTATTGTGCCTGCTGGCAGGCTCCCGGCCGTATTGTTTGGCCAGTGCTTTGAGCGTTTGCGCGCAGTTGAAGTCCGACTGTTCCAAAATGGCAAGCGCTTGATCGGCCCTGCCGGCATTCCTCCGGCGCGCTTGGTCGAGTACGGTGTCGGCCCACCTGTCGGCGCCCGCTGCGGCTGGAATCTGGGCGACCAATTCCGGGACTACGATAGCTTCAGGCGTGATGCCATCGGAAATGACGGTCGGTAAACCAGCCGCCTGTGCCTCGACGACAGCAATCGGCAGCGCCTCGTTTCCATTGGGCGGGGGCGGTGAAGGGAAGACAAAGACGTCCACCACCCCTCGCAGTATCGCCGGCACGTCGGACCGCGTGCCGGGAAGCACCAGGCGTTCACCAAAACCGCCCTGCTGTGCCTTGCACATCAATCGGTCACGAAGGGGGCCCTCGCCGATCAGCATGAGGTACGCATGGGAATCCCGGGCGAGCACGGCTCCGAGAATATCGACCAGAAACTCCGAGTTCTTCTCTGCCGTTAGCCGGCCAACGCTGCCCAGCACCAGGGCGTCCGGGGGAATCCCAAACGCCGCACGGGACGACGTCGCCGCGATCGGAGCGCGGAACGGGGAGAGATCAATCCCGCAACGCAGGACGGACCACCGAGGATCATTCCGCCATGACGGACCCAATAGATCTTCAGTTGAGACGGCCGATGGGCCCATTCCGGCCGTTGCGAACATCTGGATCAAGGCACGAGCGATCACAATGTACACGCGGCGGCCCAGCGACTTCAGTGAATTCTGAACGACATTGTGCGAATGGACCACTCTGGCAGGAACATTCTCGAGCCATGCCGCCAAAACGGCGAACCCGCTGTAAGCGTGGAGGTGGGAATGAATTGCGTCGTAGGGGCCATGCACGCGAAGCAATCGCCGCAAATTGCGGATGAAGCGGAACGGATTGCCGTCAGTAGCGCAGTGAAAAACGGTGATCCCCAGTTCACGAGCCTTTTTCGCGAATAGGCCCTCCGTGCCGTCGAGCGCCGCGATGTCCATCGCGAGCGCCTCGGAGCGGCCCCGTTCACAGAGGTCCAGTATCCATCGTTCCGGGCCGCCGGAGGCGAGGGTTGCGACGAGGTGCAACACCCGGATAGTCCGCGCCGGTTTGCAGGACTGCTCTGCCGCGTTGGCGAACCTCATGACGCATTCGACACTGCTAAACGATTTGCACCCAGATGACTCGGGGCCCTCTCATTGTAGCTCCGGGGCGAGAACGAGGTGATGTCCGAGCCGATCCATGCTTGGAAGGCCATCGGAATACTGTGCGCGAACTCTCTGATCATTACCTTCACCCCAGACCGGTGATTTCAACATTCGAGCCGCGCGGCGTGCACGATGCTGAGCCTCGCGGCCTTTCGCAGGCCATTACTCCGAAAGGCCGTCGCGCCCCCGATCGCGACATTCGAACGGCAACACGTCAAGTGTTCCAGTTTGACGCGTACGTGTTCTGCCCGCTCTGGGGAATATAGCGGCGTGAGGGAAGGCTGAGTCAAAACCAAGGTGCCGTTTACTCTGGTATGAAGTACAGAGAGATGGTCTTACCAACTCTTTGTATTGGTGTGTACTCTCTTAGCCACCCGTAGGACTTGTTCTGTGCGTATCCGATTTCGAAGAACCAATCGCTGATCGCCACGAATCCCGATACCTTCCGGTAACGCGGGACATCAGAAAAGGGCGGCAGCCCTTCCTTGGCGAGCTCTGCTGACGTGCTGATCTGGATCGCCACCTCTTTGGCGTCCAGTGACCGGAGCGCCAGACTCAAGCGGTGAACGTCCTGACCGATATCCGACTCGATTGTAATCCGCTCCGGATGGCTTCCGGCCAGTTGGTTGAAGTACGCAATATAGTCGGGTTGAGCGATCCAGGAGTCCACCACTGCCCATCCAGCCAGCAATACCACCACTGGCGCGACCGCCCATTTTGCCCGGTTCTGGAGCGAAAAAGAACTAGAAATCGCATGCCCGGCCAGTACCGCCAGCAGCGGATAGATCGGAAGGATGTGACGCAACCCGGCGTTAATTCGAGACGTCATGCACACAAGCATCAGCGCGACGGGGAACAGGACGGTTAGACGACGCCAGGGGCTGCTCTCCTTCCTCCACACGATGGCTGCAGCTCCGAGAGCTGCCAACAACAGAAAGCCGAGGGGTGTTTTGATGGCGACTATTACGGGAAAGAAATACCAGCAGCCTCGGTTTTGATATCGACCGAACAGATAACTCTCGTGTCCAAACTGATTGTGACGAAACACCATGTAAATGCCGTGCGGCAGCTCGGGCATCGGAAGCGGTATCTTGCTGATTTCCGCCATGGCACGACCGAGGCGCGGACTCGTCTCCGAGATTCCGGCGAGAGTCTTCGTGTAGCCGGGCTCGGCCAAGATGGGATGGAAACTGAAGCGATAGCCGGCCCAGACCAAGACAAAGGCAACACCCCCTATTATGCACAGTGGGCGCCAGCGCCCATAGGTTCTGCCCCGCCAGTCACGCGTGACCAACGCGAAATAGACGAGGGCCACGGCGCAGCAGGCCGCCAGGAATGGAATGCTGGAGAATTTACTCAGCAGCGCAAGGCCGAGCGCCGCGCCGAAGATCGCCGAGCGCCGCGCGTCCGGATGCTCCAGCCAGCGCATGAACTGATATAGCGCGACGAATACAGTCGCGGCGCAAGCCATATCGGTTGTCGCTTGGCCCGCGGCTGCGAGCACCGGCGGAAGACTGATGAACAGAAGCAGCGCCCACATGGCGGCGCCGGTCGAGAACCATCGGCGGGCCCAGAGGACAATTCCTGCGCAGGCGAGCACCAGAAACGGCAAGGCTCCCAATCGGGCCAAGGTTAGGTTGCGCCAGTAGTTCCCGTCTGCATACAAGATAGCGTTCCCTTCAGCCCACCCCAACTCATTCACGCCCGCAACAGGCTGCTTGTCTTCAGGGTTGGCAGAGCGAGCGGAGTGGGAACGCAGTTCCGCAAGATACGGACCAAGAGCGTCGGCAACGCGCGCCAGAGGAGGATGCTGCGCCTCGTAGGTGTAGACACCCTTGTCCAACCATTCCATTCCGCAGGCTATGTGGAATGGCTCGTCTATACTCGCGCTGGAGGTGGTGTACGTAGGCACCAGTCGGGCGATTCCGACAGAGATCAGCAGAACCGTCCCGATCGCCGTGACTACGTTGATTCGTGACACGCTAACTCCCTAGTTCAATACCGCATGCGTCCGGAACACCGCCAGCAGGCAACTCCGCCGCCGGAATCTTGATCTGGGATCCCCAGATTCCGTTCAGTATAGCTCCACTCGGCTTCGCTCGACCCGGCGAGTTGCCCTTTGCCACCTCGCAGGGCACTCATTCCACCCTGCCTGGAATAGATCGAGACCGACGCGTCTCACCTTTTGATACTCCAAGGGAACTGGCGCATGCTCGGTTGGCGAAGCCCCGATAAGTCATCGCGCTTCCCCACCCAGGTAGCTTCAGAGTGCAATCCGCCCGTATGATCGAACCAGGCTGCGGTTGAGCATTCCTCAATCCGCTAACAGCCATCAGCCTCCCTGGAAAACAGTGGGCCAGGCATGTGCCGCGCCTCAAACCTTGTAGCAAATGAGATTGGTAACCCGGAACTGCTCCAAGGACTCCTTGTACTTTACTAGCTCGTGGCAGTAGCCGGAAGGAGTGATTCTTGCGATCCGCATGCCGTGAGTTTGAAAGAACGCAAAGTAGTCTTTCATAAAGACTCGTGAATCGACGCTGGCGTTGCCAAACTCAAAGGTCACGAATTCAACGGCGTTTTGGCGGAACATATCGCTGGCGCCCTCGAGCACCTCCAACTCGTGCCCCTCGACGTCAATCTTCAAAAGATCGATTCGGCGAATATCCCTCGAGTGACAGTATTGGTCCACGGTTTGGACCTCGACCATTTCGGATTGGTCGATCTCTATGCCTTGATGCGTCAGGTTTCGCCTGGTAAGGGAAGCGTGAACGGACGCCTCAGTGTCGTAGAAGAGCGGCAGCCGCCCGGCGGCTTTCCCCAGGGCACAATTGTTTACGAACACTCCAGGTCGATTTGCGACGGCTTTGCACAGAAGCTCAAAGGCCTTCAAGCCGGGTTCGAAGCAATGCACATCGGCTTTGCGATTCCGCAGGCAGTCCAGAGCCAGGTTTAGAAACTGTCCACAGTTGGCTCCCACATCGAAAACACAAAGCGGCTCCTCTCGACGCCCTGCAAGAAGACTGCCTTTCGCAATCCGATCGAAGATTCCGCGCTCGCCGGAAATCTCCGGGCCGACGGCGGCTCCAATACCTTGCATATACTGCCCGGCGATAACGCCATTGTCCAAAAGGTACTGGCCAACCGGATTGGCGGTGAGCCAGGAAAGCCATCGGAACACGTTACGTAGCCGGTCTCTGAACATCGCTTCACGCTGTTCCAACGATTCTAACACCCGTGCTGACTTGCAAGACGAACAGAATGGGTTCGGGCTGCCAGGGCAATGGCGCGAATGCGTGATCCTTCGCTTGTTCCATCGGGTGGCTTCCCACGGCAGGGCCTACGACTGGATTCAGAACGCCGTCGGCGCTAAGAGAGTTTACGCGGAATTCGCGGCTGGAATACCTGGCCACCAGTTCAATCCGGTGGTGCTGGATATCAGCGGCGGCACCGGCACGCCGCGGCGGCATTTGGGCGTCGATTGCCGCTACGTCTGCCTCGATCTGGGACCTTCCAAACTGCGGACGTTCCGCCAGAAACTCCCTCAAGGTGTGACTTTGCCGGCCGGCGCAGTCCGGCCAGCGGCGCAAGAAATTTCGGGAACTTTGAACGGCATCTCCGCGTATGTCACTAGTTATTTCCGGAGGCTAGAGTGTCGAAACTCGTTCGGCTGTCCCTGTTGACGGCCATTTTGTCGTGCCTATCAAACGCAGGTGCTCAAACGGCTCCTGCAACCACCAAACTCAAAGAAGAACTGCGCATGCCGTGGCAACGCGGCGAGCGAAACTTCCTCCGCCTGTGGCTGGTGGCCGGACCATTCGAGGGCGGGCTGGAAACCGATTGCCTCAACGGTCAAGGCGGGGAAGCCGGAATTCGGCCCACCGACGGCCTGGAACTAAAGCGCGCGGATGGCACGAGCGTGAAATGGCATTCCCAGAAGAGTTGGGGCGATGTCGTCGCTTTCGACGATTTAACAGGTCCCAAAAAAGGCGCGGTTGCTTACGCCTTCACCAAGGTTTCCCGCTCCAAAGCGGGGAAAGCCCTGCTGCTAGTGGGAAGCGAAGATGGCATCCGGGTGTGGCTGAACGGGAAACCGGTGCTGGCTAGCGATGGGCTCCGGTCCTTGACTCCCGACGAGGACCAAGTCGAAGTGGAAATGAACGCAGGAGAGAACGCTCTGCTCGTTAAGGTATCCGCGGCGCGTTCCTTCAGTGCAAGGGTGGTCGAGCCGGGGACGATCATGACACGGAAGGCCGAAATCGGCCCATCGATCGTCAAACTTTTGCCGGATGGGTTTACTCTCAAGACCGATATCGGCGCGGAGCGAACCGAGCCGGAAGCGGTCAAGATCGAGGTTATCCATCCCGGCGGCAAGGCGGTCCTCACCACGCAGGCCAATCGAGGCGCGAACGTGCTGATCGATGCCAAGGCTTGGCCGGATGGCCCTTACGAGGTGCGCTGCAGCACGCACACGTTCGCCGGCCTGCTCTATGTCACCCACCTCCCCTGGTACAAAGGGGATTCGCTGGCCAAGGCTCGCGAGTTGGCTGCTACTGCTGCCAAGGCCGACGCTTCGACGCCGGAGGGCTTCACCCTCAAGATGCTCGCCGAGATGGTGGACGATCGCCTGGGATCCAAGCTCAGCGAGGCCAAGGGCAACCCATGGCAGAAGATCCAGTCTCCGCTGATGGAATACGACGAAATGATGTTGGAGCGGAAAGGCCAAACCGGGCGAATCCGCCCCGATGGCTTCGTGCGCCTGGCCTACCGGGACGAAGTGGATGGCTCGCCGCAATACTGCC
>CAZFOP010000175.1:0-2005 GCA_964520085.1 uncultured Solibacteraceae bacterium
AGCGGCGATGGCGCTGCATATCGCGGTAAGCGCCGATATCGATGACGAAGTCGTATGCGTAGAGGCCGCCGCGGAAGCCGCTCAGGATCTCGTCTTGGCGGCTACGAGACTGCAGCGCGACATCGATCACCTCGGCACGGTGGCCTTCGCTCCAGCCGCATACCATTTCGTAAAGCTCGCGGAATGGGCGGTCCGTCACCGGATAGAGCAGCGTCGCCACGATGTCGGCGGCCACCTGCGCCGGGCGCAGCAGATCGACGCGCGGAGGTTCTCCGGTTTGCGCTCGCACCGGCAGGTTCTGCGCGGCCCACTGCCGCAGGTCGTGGCGCGAACGGATGGCGTGTTCGTCCGGTTCGGCGTGGCGCGCCAGCGTAGGCGCCAGCGGTTCGGCGGCGGCGTTTTCGTCCCAACGGCAATCGGGCTCGCGTGCGCAGGCCGCGGCGATCTCTTTGCCCAAGCTCCGCAGCTCGGCGTACTCGGAAGCCTTCAGCCGCCGGATTTGTTTTTCCACGGTGCGGATGCTGGCCACCTGGCCGACGTTGGTCGGCACGCCCCAGAAGAGCAGATAGCGCGCCACGTCGAAGGCGCGCGCGGCCAGATTTCGGCGATAGGACTCGGGTTTCATGTCCGCAGGGCGGGGAAGGCGCTCCGAGAGGCAATCGAACGCCAGCCGGTTCACCTCTTGATACGCGGCCAGCAGCGCTGCGCCGGCGGCCTGGTAGCGGGCGGCATCATCGACATCCAACTCCAGCGGCGTGACGAAACCGGAGCTGGAAAAGTCCTGGTAGCGCGACGACTTGGCCTGGCCGTCCCATAGCGGTTCGGCTTCGACTTCCGTCGCAGCCAGCTCGGAAACGCCTTCGAAGCACATCACGGCGTGGCCGAGATCGGCAATCGAGGCGTGGCCATACTGGAAGTAAAAACTTTCCAGGAACTTTTCCGAGTTGTGCGTGCGTACCCATTCAATAGAGTCTCGAATGGAATCCGGCGACCGGCTGTAGCGAGCCAGCGCGAATGCCGACTTTTCCGGCGGCATGGGTGCCACGGTGATGACGCGTGTGGAGTCTATCAAGACGTTATGATAACGGGGAATGCGCATACGAATCCAACCCACCCACCCGAATGCAGTGCTGCCCGAATACGCCCATGGTGCGGAGGAAGACGCCGGCATGGACCTGCGCGCAGTGGAAGACACCGTGCTGGAGCCGGGCGTGCCGCGGCTGGTCGCGACCGGCCTTACCATCGCAGTGCCGCCCGGATACGAAGCGCAGGTGCGTCCGCGCAGCGGGCTGGCGCTGCGCCACTCGATCACCATGCCGAACGCGCCGGGCACCATCGACCCGGGCTATCGCGGCGAACTCCGCGTCATCCTATTGAACCTGGGCCGCGAGGCGTACACGGTGCGCATGGGAGATCGCATCGCGCAAATGATCGTGGCGCGGTACGAAGCGGTGGAGTGGGATGCCGGGGAACTGCCGGAATCCTCGCGCGGAGCCGGCGGGTTCGGTTCGTCGGGGCGATGAGAAGTTATGAAGAAATGCGCTCGCAAGCGGGCGTTGGCAGGATGATTCCTGCCCCACCTATGCGGCGGCAGGATGAAGCCTGCACTACCCAGGCATTGCTATAGTGGAGAGACCCTAGGCGAGCCATGCGATTCCTGCCACTCATACTGAGAAACTCCTGGCGCAACCGCCGGCGCACGCTGCTCACCATCGCGAGCATCGGCGTTTCCATGTGCCTGCTGGGCGTGATGATCGCCATGTATAGCGCGTTCTGGCTGTCCAAACCGCAGGACAACCAGGCGCTGCGGCTGGTGGTGCGCAACCGCGTATCGCTGGCCGTGTTTCTACCGCTGGCCTACCAGCAGGAAATCGAGAAGATTCCCGGCGTGCGCATGGCGATGGTGGATACGTGGTTTGGCGGAACTTACAAAGACGCGCGCGAGGCCCGCAATAATTTTCCGCGCTTCTCCGTCGAACCCGAGAAGCTATTTACCCTGTTTGCC
>CAZFOP010000175.1:2015-7611 GCA_964520085.1 uncultured Solibacteraceae bacterium
TTCCCGAGGACCAGAAGCAGGCGTTCATCCATGAGCGGACGGCTTGTGTGATTGGCCGCGATTTGGCCAACACATTCAATTTTCATCTGGGCGACCGCATCCCGCTCGAAGGGGACATTTTTCCCGGCAATTTCGAATTCATCGTGCGCGGAATCTTCGACGCCGCCTCGAATAGCAACGTGATGTATTTCAACAAGGAGTACATCGACCAATCGTTGCCGGAACGGCGCCGAGGCCAGGTGGACACTTTTTATATTCTGATCGACGACCCGCAACACTCTTCGCGCATCGCCGACGCGGTCGACGCCCAGTTCCGCAATTCCACCTCGGCAACCAAAACCGAATCCGAGCAGGCCTTCGTAGTCGGCTTCCTCTCGATGCTGGGGGACGTGCGCATGTTCCTGGTGTGGATCTCCGCCGCCGTAATGTTCACCATTTTGCTGGTTTCGGCCAACACCATGGCCATGTCGGTGCGCGAGCGGGTACGGGAAGTGGGAGTATTGAAGACGCTCGGCTTCACCCCAGGCACGATTTTGGGGCTGATTCTAGGCGAGGCAGTGGCGATTTCGGTGGCCGGCGGCACGATCGGCTATCTGATATCCACGGTGCTGCTGAAGGGCGTGCAGCGCAGCCCGATGGGCGGATTCCTGCCGGCGCTGCGCGTGATGGATCCGGCCGTGGCCGCGGTGTGCATTGCGCTAGCCGCTTTGATCGGGCTGCTCAGCTCGCTGGTTCCCGCCCTGGGAGCGTCGGGCGCCCCCATCGTCGAGGCTCTGCGGAGCACGGACTAAAGCCAATGGCGATTCCCCTCTCTTACAATCTCCGCAACATGGTGGTTCGCCGCACCACCACGCTGATGACCGCACTCGGCATCGCGCTCACCGTCGCGGTGCTGCTGGCCGTGCTTGCGCTGGTGAACGGGCTGCGCGTTACGCTGGCGACCTCGGGCGACCCGCGCCACGTGCTGGTGATGCGGAAGGGCGCCACTGCCGAACTGACCAGTCTGGTGACGCGGGCGCAGTTTCAGGATTTGAAATTCAAGCCGGGGATCGCCGCCGCAAGCGACGGGCAGCCGCTGGCCTCGCTCGAGTTGATCACCATCATTAGCCTGGAAGCCGAAGGCAGCGGCACAGGCGACAACGTCACCATCCGCGGTTTGATGCCCGCCGGCATTGCCATGCGGCACAATGTCAAGCTGATTGCCGGCCGCTGGTTTCGGCAGGGAGTGAACGAAGCGGTGGTGGGCAAGAGTTTGTCCGACCGATACCCGGCCGCGCGGCTTGGGAAGAAGCTGCGGTTGGGCCGCAGCGATTGGGAAATCGTCGGCGTGATGGACGCCGCGGGCGGCGCGCAGCAAAGCGAGATCTGGGGCGACGTCAACCAGGTGGCCGCGGACTGGAACCGCGTCTTGTATATGAGCTCGGCGCTGGTGGAGGCCCCCGACGCGGCTACAGCCAAGGCGCTGGTGAATAGCATTGGCGACGACACGCGTCTCGATCTGGGTGCGGAACTGGAAACGGATTACTTCGCCCGGCAAACCCAATCCGCGACGCCGATCGAATATACGGGAATCTTTGTCGCCATCATCATGGCGATTGGCAGTTCCTTCGCCGCCATGAACACCATGTACGCGGCGGTGTCACGGCGGGCCCGCGAAATCGGGACGCTGCGCGTGCTGGGGTTTTCGAAGCTCAGCATCCTGACCAGCTTCTGGCTGGAATCGGTGCTACTGGCCGGGTTGGGCGGCGTGATCGGCTGCCTGCTGGTATTGCCGCTGAATGGCGTCACCACCGAAGTCGGCGCCAATTTTTCGCAATTGGCTTTCGCGTTTCACATCACGCCGGAGAGCATGGTGGCGGGCGTCGTTTTTGCGATTGCGTTGGGCAGCGTGGGTGGACTGTTCCCGGCCGCGGCGGCTGCAAGAAAGGAGATTCTTTCCGCGCTGCGGGAAATCTAATCGAATATGGATGCGGAACTGAAAAGTCTGCGGATCGATCGCGGCCAGCGCAACTCCGGCCAGCCGTCGAGCTTGGCCAAGGGCTGGATTATCGTCGGATTCCTGGTCCTCTTTCTCCTTGCGGGACTGTGGTTCGTTTTCTTCTCGGGTAAGCTCGATGCGTCGCCGGTGGTGGACGTGCAACGGGTCCACAGCATGAGCGCGGCCAGCGCGCCGGAGGGCGTGGTGCTCAACGCGGCCGGCTACATTGTGGCGGCGCACCGCATCGAAGTGGCCGCCAAAGTGATCGGCAAGGTGAAATGGATTGGCGTCGACAAGGGCGACCGCGTGCAGGAAGGGCAAGTGATTGTGCGTCTCGAGGACGACGAATACCAGGCGCAATTGCAGCAGGCCAGGGGGCAACTGGCGAACCTCGAAGCCAAGCTGGCCGAGGCGATGCACGGTTCGCGGCCGGAGGAAGTCGCGCAGGCACAGGCCAATCTGGAGTCGGCCAAGGCCGATATGGACGATGCCAAGCTCAGCATCGACCGCGCCGTGAAGCTGCGCAAGGAAGGCCTGACGCCGCAGCAGTCCGTGGACGACGCGCAGACCCATTACGATGGCGCAGTGCACCGAGTGAACTCGTTGCAGAAGACGTTCGAGCTAGTGAAGCTGGGGCCGCGGCAGGAGGAAATCGATTCGTTGCGCGGACAGGTCGACCAAGCCAAGGGCGCGGTAGCCTACGCCGAAACCACTCTTGCCAACACCATCATCCGCGCGCCGGTCACCGGCACCATTCTCGAACGCGAAGTGGAGAAGGGCGAATTCGTCACCACCAGTTTCGTGGGCGATCGCGGCGCCAAGGGCTACGTGGTTTCGCTGGCGGATTTGAACGATCTCGAAGTGGAACTGGACATCGCGCAGAACGATTTCGCCAAACTGCACGCGGGCCAGCACGGAACCGTCACCACCGACGCCTTTCCGGACCGCAGGTACGACGGCTTCATCAAAGAAATCTCGCCCGAGGCCAACCGGCAGAAGGCCACCGTGCAGATCAAGGTCAAAGTAACAAAGCCGGACGAGTTTCTGCGCCCGGAGATGAACGCGAGCGTGGCGTTTCTTTCCGACGCCAAGCCGGCAGCGGCGTCCAGCGCGGCCGCCAAGCCAGTGGTAATAGTTCCTGCCGCGGCCGTCCGCGACAATGCGGTTTTCCTGCTGCTGGATGGCAAAGCCGTGCGGAAGCCGGTGAAGGTCGGCGCGGTCTCGAGCGGCGGTGTGCGCATTGAAGAGGGACTGATCGGCGGCGAAGACTTAATCGCCGACCCGCCAGCCGATTTGAAGGACGGCGAGAAAGTGCGTCGAAAAGCATGACCCTACTAGTAGGACAGCGAGAAAGTGCGTCGAAAAGCATGACCCTACTAGTAGGACAGACCATCGCCTTGTGTGGTCTGTCATGCCGCGCGAGAACGCGACACCCCGACAGACGACAAAAACCGATCGTCTGTCCTACCTTTGGCAGCCAACTATGACCGAACCAATCATCGAAACGCGCAACCTGACCAAGGAATTCCTCCGCGACGAGTTTCACGTGGTGGCGCTGAAGGACGTGTCCCTACAGATTCCTCAAGGCGAATTCGTGACTCTGATGGGGCCGTCCGGTTCGGGCAAGTCCACTTTGCTGCACCTGATTGCGGCCATGGACCGGCCTACCGGCGGTGAAATCCGCGTGCTGGGTCACAACCTGCGTGAATTGAACGACCGCGAAATCGCCCATTGGCGCAATGAGCACGTGGGGTTCATCTTCCAGCAGTTCAATCTCATCCCCGTTCTAACCGCGCTCGAGAACGTCGAACTGCCGCTCATGCTCACTCATCTCAAGAAGACCGAGCGGGCGGAGCACGCCGCCACCGCGCTCAAACTGGTGGGGCTGGGCGACCGCCTCCGCCACTTCCCGCGCCAGCTTTCCGGTGGCCAGGAGCAGCGCGTGGCCATTGCCCGCGCCATCGTCACCGACCCCGCCCTGATCCTCGCCGACGAGCCCACCGGCAACCTCGATGCCGCTTCCGCGCAGGAGGTGCTCACGATCCTCTCCAGGCTCAACAAGGAGTTCGGCAAGACTATCGTGATGGTGACCCACGACCCGCACGCCGCGCAGTTCTCCACCTGCGTGCATCACCTGGAAAAAGGCGAATTGATGCCCGACGCGGCGTAGTCGATCGTTGGAGTGCGAATCGCAGCCGCCGGTCCCAGCCCCTGCGTGCTATTGTGAACCTTCATGGCGGCGATTCGCCCCAACCCGAACGGCCCTTGACAAAGACTGCAATCTGAGTAATCCTGATAGAGATTGGGATCATATAGCCATCTCGAAGATGTGCCAGCCGCCGACCTCCTGCGGTGGGCGATCCAAACGTTCGAAGAACGCTTCGCTATCGCCGCCAGCTTTCAAAAGGGCGGCATGGTGCTCATGGACCTGGCGTGGCGCACCGGATTGCCGTTTCGGGCGTTTACGTTGGATACCGGGCGGCTGCCGGAAGAGACGCATTCGATGATTGAGAGCGTGCGGCAGCGATACGGCATCAGCGTGGAAGTGGTGACGCCGGACCAGGCGGAGATATCCGCAATGGTTGCGGAACATGGGCTCGATCTGTTTCGTGGTAGCGCGGAGATGCGCCAATTGTGCTGCAACGTGCGGAAAGTCAGGCCGTTCGACCGCAAACTCCAGGAGTTTGACGCCTGGGCGACCGGTTTGCGCCGGCGCCAGGGCAAAACCCGCGCGGCGGTGCCGAAAGTGGCCGAGGCCGCTGGCCGCCTGAAACTGGCGCCGATAGCGGATTGGAGCCCGGAGCAGGTGGAAGCGTACACGATTGAGTGCGACGTTCCGGTGCATCCGCTGTATGCGCAGGGGTACACCAGCATCGGCTGTGCGCCTTGCACGCGGGCGATCAGGGAAGGCGAGGACGAACGCGCCGGCCGCTGGTGGTGGGAAGAGAACACGAAGAAGGAATGCGGCATCCACTTCGCTCCGGATTGCTCGGACGGCGCGTACATTTGAGCGTGCCGCGCGCATCCCGACTCGGAAGAGACAATGCACAAGGGCTTTACGCTGTGGTTCACCGGCATGTCCGGAGCCGGTAAGAGTACGATTGCCGGGCTGCTCGAAAATCGTTTGCGCGCGGAGGGGGCCAAGGTCGAGGTGCTGGATGGCGACGAGGTCCGCACCTATTTATCCAAGGGCCTCGGTTTCAGTAAGGCGGACCGCGACGAAAACATACGGCGCATCGGCTACGTGTGCGAACTGCTCTCACGCAACGGCGTGATCGCCATCGCCGCCGCCATTTCTCCCTATCGCGCGGTGCGCGATGAAGTGCGGGCGCGCATCCCCAACTTCGTCGAAGTGTACGTGGAGTGCCCGGTCGAAACGCTCGCCGCACGCGATGTGAAGGGCTTGTACAAGCAGGCGCTCGCCGGGGCGATTCCACAATTCACTGGCGTCTCCGATCCATACGAGCCGCCGCTTCAATCCGAGGTGACGGTGAACTCGTCCGAGCAAACCCCGCAAGAAAGTGCCGACCGAATCTGGGCTACACTGGAACATCTGGGTCTAGTCTGTTTTGATCGATCTGCACTCGCACACGAATGAATCCGACGGCAGTCTGGCGC
>CAZFOP010000176.1:0-7584 GCA_964520085.1 uncultured Solibacteraceae bacterium
CCAAGCAAGCGCGCTAGCCAGGCTGCGCCACGGCCCGAAGTCCCTATTGTACACGTACTCAGTCCCTTTATCCAACATGCGGTGCGCGACATCTCGGCGGCAACCCGCGACGTTCTTGTCGGTGCGGGGTCGGCCGCGCTGTGGCAACTTGCAACCGCGCGCGCGCTGCGGCATGTTAAGAGGAGATGTCATTCGAGTTCTTGCGCGGCATGGTGGGCATCATCGGCATCGGCTGCGCGCACATGCTGGCACGCGTTGCGGTGGGCGTGCGCCAGGGCCGGTCGAAGCGGTCGCACTTCTACGCGTGGATCTTTCGCACCGCGATCTGCCTGGGCGCGGTGGCGCTGCGGCATTCGGTCGATACCACGGACATAGCGATCTGGGGTCTGGCCGCGGCTGCGTTTGCGGCCGGCTGGTGGGATGTCTCTCGCGAACGGCGAGTCGAAGACCTGACGCGCCAGATTTTCCCCGGGGAAGACGATAAGAAGTAGTCCAGAGGTTTTCCTTCAGCAGCAGGCGCACTCCACCTTCGCTCTGCGGCCAGTGTCGCCGGCGAATCGGTACACGACGTCGTTCACTGGTGTTCCGCGGCCTGGCAAGAAACCCCACGGCAGCCGACGCCGCCCGGTCACGCCGAGACGGTCAGGAGACTGTCGTTGGGATAGTAGTGGTCGACGTTCTCGGGAGTGATGAGTTGATGACTGGTGAAGACGGCCGGGGGCACCGGCTTCCTGGCTAGAATATCCAGAGCGAGGCGGATTAGGCCGTCGCCGTATCTCTCCGGGAAGTAAGCCACCGAAGCGATCAGGCGCGTGTTAGGCGAGCGAAGCTCGACGCGTGCTTCCGGCTCCGCGTTCTGCCCGACGATGGCGCACTCGCTTCCCCGGCCGGCTTCCTGGAAGGCGCGCAGCGCACCGAGGGCGCTTGGGTCGTTGGCCGCGCCCACCAGGACCCGCTTGGCTTTGGTCTCCCTGAGGTGCTTGCGCACGCGCTCGAGGGTGGCTTGAAACTGGCCATCGCCATCGATCCAAATGGTCTGCGTGCGTTCCGGCAATTGCAGGACGGCAGCGATTCCGGCGGCTATCCCGCGCATGCGCGCCTTCAGTAGCGGACCCGCCCGATTCAATTCGATCAGGAGAACTTCGTCGACGTCTCCGTCCCAGCGCTTTTTTGCCCATCGGCTAAGACAGTTTCCCGCCAGCAAGCCGGCTTTATAATTGTCGGCGCCGAAGTAGGTAGCCCCCGGATGCGGAATATCGATCGCGATGAAGGGAATCTTGGCCTCCATGTATTTCGCGCCGATGGCTGGGGCGATCATTTCATCGGTCTGAAATTCGATGATCAGGTCTACCTGTTCCCGGATCAGAATATCCGCGCTGCGCAGCGCGATTTTCGGCTGGTAACGGTTGTCCGCCACGATGAGTTCGACCTGCTCACGCCCGGCTGCATGCGTCAACCCTACACGGACCTCCCGGTCGAATGAGGTGTCTTGTCCTTGCGCGGCATAGCCGATCCGAAAATGGCGCCGCCGGCGCACTTCCGAAGCCAGCCGGTAGTGGTTCTCACCGACCTTGTCCAGAAACCCGCATTGGTGCAGCGTGAAGAGCAACCGGAAACACATGCCCTTGTTCAAACCGGTGCGGGTGACGACGTCGCGCAAGCGCAGAATTTCACCGGCAGAGTGAAACGCCTCCAGCACGCACGAAGCGTGGACGAGGGACTTCACTATGTAGCGGCTTTGGTTAGAAGTCTTCACATGGACTCAGGGTCGGCTTCACTCTTGTATCACCTCTGCCATGCAAAACACAAGCGGCCGAGAGCGACGCGTGGGGTTTTCGACGTTTCGCACGCGAAACTCGCCGAGGCGACTATAATCGGGTTTATGCTCAACCGGGTCCGTTTTTGCGCGCTCGCGATATTGCCATGCCTTGCGGCGCTAGCCGCCGATGCCCCGCCCACGGAATGGGTCGATCCCGCCACCGGTCATCGGGTAGTCCGGCTGTCCAGCGAGCCCGGAAGCCAGAGTCTCTATTTCAACAATTATGCCTACACGGCCGGCGGCGAGAGCCTGCTCATCACGACGCCTAGTGGTCTCGCCACTGTCAACCTCAAGACTAGGGCGATCCTGCCGCTGGTGGAAGGACGCGTGCATGTGATTGTCGCGGGGCGAAAGACCGGCCAGGTTTACTACGCGAAGCCAGACGGCGTTTACTCGATCGACGTCAACACTCACGCCATTCGCGAGGTTGCCAAGTTGGCCGTCCGCGGTTCCGTCTCGGCGGTGAATGCCGACGAAACGCTGCTGGCGGGAACGCTTACCGAAGGCGCCGGGCCGGGCCGTCAGCCGGACGCGGGCGGAGCCGGCGGCGACGCTCTCAACAAAGCGGAGGCGAAGGAGGGCATGCTCGAGAATCGCCTGAATCAGCACATCCCGATGGCGATTTTTATCGTCGACGTGAAGACCGGCGAACTGAAGATTATCCACCGCAGCACGGACTGGCTGAACCACCTGCAGTTCTCTCCCACCGATCCAACCCTTCTCATGTTTTGTCATGAGGGGCCATGGCATAAGGTGGACCGCATCTGGACCGTTCGCACCGATGGGACTCAACTGACGAAGATCCACACCCGCACGATGGATAAGGAAATCGCCGGTCATGAGTTCTGGAGCAACGACGGCCAGACAATCTGGTACGACTTGCAAACACCGCGTGGGGAGGACTTCTGGGTGGCGGGCTACCGCGTCGCAACGGGCGAGCGGAAGTGGTACCACCTCCAGCGCGACCAGTGGTCGGTTCATTTCAACGTGTCCCCGGACGGCAGCCTGTTCGCCGGCGATGGCGGCGATGAGGAAATGGTAGCCCACGCCAAAGATGGAAAGTGGATTTACCTCTTCCGGCCGGCGTTTACGCCCAACTTCGGCTTGACGAACGAAGCTAAGGGCCTGATCGTGACGGGCATTTTCAAGCCGGAGCGCTTGGTGAACATGAGCCGGCACGATTACAAACTAGAGCCGAACGTCAGATTCACGCCCGATATGAAGTGGATCGTCTTCCGCTCCAATATGTTCGGACCCACGCACGTTTTTGCCGTCGCGGTCGATAAGGAGTAGCGCGCGCCGCGCACTACCTTACCGTTGACTTTCCCGTTAATATGTTTTTCACCGCGAAACGCAGACGATCTCGCAGTAAAACATTTCAGGCCCGTAACTCTCATGACAAAACAATGTAACCAGTGGTAGTGCAGCGTCTTAGCTCGCTGGTGCGGTTATCTTCGCGTTCCGCATTTCGAAACAGCACAATCCTTCCCGGAATTCGTTGGCCGATTCGGGAACATCATGGTAAACTTCCCCCAATCGCACGACGATGTGCGGCAAGGGGTTTGGTTTCGCGGACTGCGTTGTAGACGGATGTCGTGATTGGCGGGCGTGTTTGCGTTCGCACGTCGGCGCGTCCCCTGGGTCGCTGACCAATTCCCTGTGAAGCGGATCGAGGCGTGAATGTTTTGTGTGCTACACCGGGCATCCCACGTTAGGAATGCAAAAGGAGTTGTTATCATGCGCCACGTAGTTCTCTGCCTTGCGTTGTTACTCGCCGCTGGATCGGCACTCGCCCAGGTAGGCGGGACCGGTTCCATCGAAGGCACAGTCACAGATCCATTAGGAGCGGTTGTGGTTAACGCCACGGTCTCCGCCACCAATAACGCGACCGGAGTTGAAACCGTTCGTAAAACCACGGACGCCGGTTTCTTCGTGCTGCCTCTGCTCACTGCCGGCGAATACACTCTCACAGTTAAGGCCGCCGGATTTGAGGCTCTGAACGAACCGCACGTGGTTGTGGATGCGCTGGCTGTCGTCCCGGTGAATCCGAAGTTGAAGATCGGGATGTCCACGCAGTCGATCACGGTGGAAGAGCAACCGACACTGCTGAAGGCGGACGATGTGGTGCTGGGCTCCTCAATCGAGAACGAGGTTTACGATTCCCTTCCGCTGCAGATGAACGGGGCGGCCAGGGATCCCACGGCGTTCGCCGGTCTGGCCAGTGGTGTTGACAACTACAGCACGCAGGCGGCCGGTCCGTCCACCGGGTCGTTCAACGGTGGCCAGACCTATCAGAACGAAACCTATGTCGAAGGTCTGGCGCTGACCAGCGCCGGGACGGAGAGCGATACGCGCAACCTGGCATTCGGCGTTTCGGTCGAGGCGGTCGAGCAGTTTCAGGTGGAGACCGCCGGCGCCAAGTCGATGTACGACGGCCAAGGCGTATCGAACTACGTGTTGAAGTCCGGAACCAATCAGTTCCATGGCGGCCTCTTCGAGTACTTCCGCAATACCGATTTCGATGCTAAGGGCCTTTTCGCGACGGTCCGCTCGCCCGAGCACCAGAACGAATTCGGCGGCACCATCGGCGGCCCCATCAAGAAGGACAAAATCTTCTTCTTCGGCAGTTACGATGGATACCGTTATCGCTCGGCGACCCTTCCCGCGTATCAAACGATGCCGACCGCGGCCGAGCAGGCGGGCAACTTCAGCGCCTTTGCCGCTTTGGCCACGCCGCAGACGATTTACGATCCCAGTAGCGCTACTGGGACTAACCCGCGCACGCCGTTCCCGAACAACACCATCCCGCAAAGCCGCATCTCGCCGGTTTCGCAGTCCTTCCAGTCGTATCTCCCGGCCCCGACGAATGGACTTGTCTCGAATAACTACCTGGCCGAAGTGCCGCTGTCTGTCGATAACAACAGCACCACGGATAAGGTCGACTACAATCTCTCGGACAAGCACCGGATCTTCGCGTTCCTCAGCTACGGTAAGTACGAGGACCCCATTTCCGGGAGCCTGGGCGCGATCAGCACGTCGTACCTGCCCGTGCCGTATTTGGATGCACGAAGCGTGCTGGAGTGGGCGACTATGGCTCAGGTTCACGATAGCTACATCATCAGGCCGAGTTTGGTCAACCAGTTCAGCGTGGGACTCAGCCGCCTGTGGATACCTTTGGAGAGCAACACGTATGGCGGCGATTATCCGTCGAAGGCAGGCCTCACGGGTCTGCCCGGCGGAGTCGCGGGCAGTGGTTTTCCGGACATCAGCTTCGGCGGCAATGAATCTCCCGTGAGCTGGGACGGAACCAACTCCCATGCCTACAACGAAGCGCAGAACACGATTGGCGTGCAGGACAGCCTGCTCTGGACCCACGGCAGGCACAACATGACGATCGGCTTCCAATGGCAGTCGCTGCAGGACAACGAGAACACTCCGCTGACCGGCACGCAGGCTGGCTTCACATTCAACTCCCCTGAAACGGAGAATTTCGCTGCTAACACGGCCGTCCCCAACACCGGCTTGGGATACGCCAGTTTCTTGCTCGGACTGGTGGACGGCAGCACGGTCACGCAGAACGCAGTGGCGGAGACCGGAGGACGTTACAAAACCTACGCCTGGTATGTTCAGGACGATTTCAAAGTCAGCCCCAAGCTGACCCTCAACCTGGGCCTGCGCTGGAACATCTGGAGCCCGTTTACGGAAGTGAATAACGTGATGTCCTTTTTTAGCGCCACGGCGGCGAACCCGCTGGCGGGCGGGATTCCGGGGTCTTTGGAGTTTGTGGGCAACGGCACCGATAGCTGCGGTTGCCGGACTCCCGTCAAACAGCACAACATCAATCCGGGACCTCGCGCGGGACTTGCCTACCAGCTCGGCTCCAAGACCGTGATTCGGTCCAGTTACAGCATCTTTTACTCGCATGCCGGCGGCGTGGGTGGTCGGACGAACGGACGCCAGGGGCTGAGCCAGGCTGGTTTCGACGAATCTGCTAGCCTTAGCTCCGTTGCCACTGGGCAGCCGGCGTTCAATTGGAACAGCGGCTATCCGGGCAACCCCCTCACCCCGCCCTTCTTAAATCCAAGTTATGGTACCGGGTATGTCACCACCGCGTCCGCCACGGCGGCGGGCGACCTGTGGGCCGGCCCGGGCACTGCCCAGACGATGGAGTACCCCTATCCGAGTCTCAGTGGCAAAGCGCCTTATTACGAAGACTGGAGTTTCAATCTCCAGCACTCGTTTGGCTCGAACCTGATGTTTAGCGCCGCTTATGTCGGCACCGACGGACATTGGCTACCCGGGGCACTGGTTCCGCAGGCCGTGACCAACAACCAGGTTCCCGTGCAATACCTTCCGTTGGGAGTCTTTCCGGCGGCCGGCGGGAAAACGACGAATTTGCTGACCGCAACCCTAACCCCGGCCGTCCTCGCGGAAGCCCAGACCTTGTTCCCGAACATCGCGATGCCGTACGCGAATTTCTCCGGAACCCTCCTTCAGGCGCTGAAGCCGTTCCCGCAATACACCTCGGTCAATAGCCCGTGGCTGGACCTTGGCAACTCGACGTATAACGCTCTGCAACTCTCGCTCAATAAGCGCCTCGCCAGTGGCCTCACCGCCATGGTGAATTATGCGTTCAGCAAGGAACTGGACGATCTGGTGTCGAGCCTTCGCGATCCAAACAAGCTCTTCCTGGAAAAGGCGCCGGGCACCATCGATCACAAGAACGTGGCCGCGGCCACCGTGGTCTACCGCTTGCCCTTCGGCGCCGGTCACAAGTTGGACGGCGGCAAGGCGTTGAATGCGATCATCGGCCACTGGCAGCTTTCCGGGCTTTACACCTTCCAGAGTGGAGCGCCAATGACGATTACCGGCAACTCTTGCACCGGTGGCGGCATTATCGACGCGGCCTGTTACTCGAACTACTCGCCAGCCTTCGCTAACGGCGGGAACGTGTGGCAGAACGGCAAGATCGGGGCCGACGGCGCGAACCTCGCCACCACACCCTACCTCAATGCGGCGGCTTTCGCGAACGCGCCGGTGTGGACGGCGGGTGACGTCGCTCGCTCTGCCCCGCTCGGCCTGTTCGCTCCGCACAATGCGGATGTCGACGTGAGCGTGCGCCGCGAATTTCCGATCCGCGAGGGAATGAAACTGGCGTTCCAGGCGGACGCGTTCGATGTCAACAACGCGGTCCATTTCGCCGCTCCCGGGACGTCGCTCGCTTCGGCATCCAGCTTTGGCATTTTCTCGTCTCAATCGAATCTGCCGCGCCGGTTGCAGTTCAGCGCCCGGTTGTCCTTCTAACCGGCCGAACAGTGAAACCCAGAAGTCGCCGGCAGCGCTTGCGAGGGCGGTGCCGGTGACTTCCTGCATTGCGGTACCTGCAATTCTTTTTGGGCCGCTAGGCTTGGGCTTCGACGCGACACCGCTCCTTATGTCAATGGCCCCCTATCGGAGCCGATAGCATAGGGAGCGGTGTGTCTTCGTTCAGACACACTTCGGGCTGGAGTAGTTTGTAAGAGGTATAATTGCGTTGCGGGTGGCCGGGCTTCGCGGACTTATCGCCGTGCGTATCGGCCACCCGATGGATTGAATAGGAACTTCGATGATTTAGGCCCGCTGTATGGCGAGCACATCCTTGCCGATTCGTTCCTTACTCTCTGTTATCCGGCGGGCGGCGATGACTGCTATCCGTTTTCCGCCGGCGGTTATGAGTTTCGAAACCCAAAGTCTTCCGTCGAGAGTCCTGCCCGAAGGGGACCCCG
>CAZFOP010000177.1:0-7573 GCA_964520085.1 uncultured Solibacteraceae bacterium
GCAAGCGTCTGCGCGAATACTTCGGTGTCCACGTTTCCGCCGGACAGAATCACTGCCACTCGCCGGCCCTGCATGCGCTCCCGTTCCTGGAGTAGCGCCGCAAGCGCTGCCGCGCCGGCACCTTCGGCGACGTTGTGGGTGTCGGAGAACAGGTGGCGCATGGAACTCCGGATCTCGTCCTCCTCCACCGTGACGATGCGGCTGACACCGCCAAGAATGATCTCGATTGCCGCCAAGTCCGGCATCCGGCAAGCCATGCCGTCGGCAATGGTCTGCCCGACCTCGGCAGCGATCGGGCGGCCGGCAGCGAAAGACTGGGCATACGCGCTGGCCCGAGCGGCCACCACGCCGATCACTTCGGTTCGCAGACCCATCGCATTGCGCGCCGCTACGACCGCGCAAATCCCGGAACCCATACCGATCGGAACATACACAGCATCCAGGTCCGCCACGGCGTCGAACAATTCGAGCGCGTAGCTTGCCACGCCGGCAATTAGCGCGCTGTCGAACGAGCGAACCAGGTGCAGTCTCTCAGCCTCCGCCAGTTTGGCCGAATGCTCGTAAGCCTCCTGAAAGTCCTGGCCGTATTCGACCAGTTCCGCGCCCAGCGCGCGCATCGCGGCGTTCTTCTCGCGACTGTTGCCATACGGAACCACGATGACCGAGCGCAATCCCAAACGGCTCGCCGCGAACGCAACACTTTGACCGTGATTTCCACGAGTCGCTGCGATCACGCCAGTCACGTTGGGTTCGCGCCGGCGGAGCGAATCCATGTAGACCAGGCCGCCGCGCACCTTGAACGCTCCTACTGGAGAATGATTCTCGTGCTTCACCCAGGTCTCCGCTCCAACGCGGGCACAGAGCAGCGGCCACCGGATCTGAGGGGTCGGCAGCATGACGCGATGGACAAGTTCCGCCGCGGCGCGGATCGAAGTGAGGGAAGGCAGGGTCATTAGGGTGCTTCTGACGATTGTAAACAATGTCGACACCCTACGAGGTGAACATCTTCGCGGAGGCAGGCGTTTCTGCTCCACCAGCCATCACTCCCACGCCGCCGCAGAAGCCCCACGGCTACCGATATCTCCACATATCGCGACGTCTCCGGGCGCTGGGCGCACAGCGCCACGCTCATGCCGATGGTCCCGCGACAGGAAGCGCGAACATAGCAGGTCGTGGCCGTGACGGGACACCGCCTCAAGCAGGGACAGCAGTGACTCGGCGCTGCCCTTTTCCACTCGCGATCTATAGATGCGAACCGGCGTGACGTCAAGGGGGTCCCAGCACTTCGATGAAGAAGCTCTCTTCTGGTCGCGTTCCTGGCTCCTCGTCCTCCAGTCCGCTCACGCGGATTCCGGTTCCCAGCCTTTTCGGTACTCGCGGGACAGATACTTGTTCGCGTCGGGCATGTTGGTGATCTTAACGCTCTCCGCATCGTATTGAAGCTTACGTCCCGTGCGCAGCGCCACGGCGTAGAGGTTGACCGCTTCTGAAATCGGCCACGCATTCAGGAAACTTCCAGGCGATGGCGCGCCGCCCCGGCAAGCCTCGACCCATTTGAGCAGTCCAGGCTGAACCTGGTCCCCACTGGATCGCTCGGGAGCCTGAGGCATCGAGTACCCGCGCATCCGTGACTCGGGAATCAGGCGTGGGCTTTCCAGTTGGAAGCCTGCCAGGATCTTGCCCTTGTCGCCGACGAACATCATGCCTTCGGACGGAAGGTCCTTATGATCCTCCTCCAGTTCGTCCGGTGTCGGAGGCTTGATCCCACCCTCATACCAGATCAGATCCACCGCCGGTCTTTGCCCCCGCGCCGGGTACTGAAACCGCACGATGCTGGCCGTGGGAAACGAGAAATCATTTCGTATCGTTGTCGATACGTGCTCCACGAGCGTGCAGTTGTGAGACAGCATCGGCTCGACGCTGACAGGGCCGCTTAGCTCCAGGGCATTGAAAACCGTCCAGAGACTGTAGTGGCCCATGTCGGCCATGCTGCCGCCACCGAAGTCATACCACCCGCGAAATACCATGTGCGTGTAGTTCGGATGGTATGGGCGGTATGCCTCCGGGCCGAGCCAGAGATCCCAGTCGAAGCCTTTAGGGACAGGAGGCGCGTCCGCCGGAAGTGTTGGGTATTGCGGCCAGACGGGGCGGTTGGTCCAGTTATGGACCTCGCGGAGGGTTCCTATGGCCCCATCCCGGATCCACTCCATAATCCGTTCCATGGACCCGTTCGCGTCCCACGGCATGAAGTGGGTGGCGACGCCTTTCGCTTGGACGGTGTCGAGGACGAGCCGGGCCTCGGCCAGACGGTTAGCGATAGGCTTATGCATCACGACGTGTTTGCCGCGCTTGGCGACGGCAATACTGATAATCCCGTGAAGATGATCGGGCGTCATGATCTTAACCGCTGTGAGGTCCTTCTCTTTGTCGAGTAACTCGCGATAGTCGGCGTAAGCGGAGCAGCCGGTGCACTTGTCCGCGGATCTTCGCGTGACATAGTAAGTATCCACGATGTCTTTCGCCGCCTCGCGGCCGCCCGGAATTACGCCATCGGCGCCGGCCCACCAGTCGGGCTTCCCGAGAGTGGATCGAATCGCGCTGAGAAGGCCGGTGCGGGACCAGTCGCGATAGTCGACGGCATCCCTGCTTGGGTCGCAAACCGAAACGATCTGAATCTCCGGCACCGCGAGCAGCGGCAGCAGTTCGCGCAGACCCTGCGTTCCCACGCCGATGTAAGCTAGCGTGATCTTGTCGCTCGGTGCGACGAACCCCGGTCCTCCCAGCACGGGCCGTGGAACAATCGTGAATGCGGCAACGCCTGCCGCGGCTCCCAGAAACTCGCGGCGGTTCCGATCGGGTGTCATCTGCTTCCTCCTGAGGTCGACGCGGACGCTGGCCACCAATAGCCGCTTGCCATCATATCCCCATTCCACACTTCTGGTGGCAGCGGGCGTCCCGTTGTGAGGGTGGCTTCGGACATATAGCTGTCGACTCTCCCCGTGAACCGTTTGATAAACCGTTTGAGCCTGCGCATGAATTAGCATGGTCAAGCTCCTGTGCCCAACGTCAGACGCGCAATTACGCGGTGGGATAGAATCTATGCAAATGAAACTCCCATTGGGCTTAATCCTGGCTGCCGGCACGGCGCTGGCCGCGCCCGGAGAGATCGCGTTTTCGCAGTCGGCTCCCGCCGTGGAAACCTGGGATTTTGTGGAGGTGACCGTGCAGGCGGTATCGCCAAAGGTGCGAAACCCGTTCGTGGACGCCTCCGTCACCGGGTCTTTCGGCAAATCCGGCTCACGCCAGCGGTTGAACGTCGAAGGGTTTTGCGACTCGCCGGACGGCTCCATCTTTCGCATTCGTTTCCAGCCGGCGTCGCCAGGTGACTACGCATACTCGGTGAACTACAGCGAGGCGGGCTTCGGAAAGAGCCACGATGGGACCTTTCGCGCAACCGACGGCCACCGGCGCGGGCCTGTTCGCGTGGATCCCCAATACCCGTGGCACTTCCTCTGGGCAGGAACTGGGGAGCACTACTTCTTCAACGGCACCACGGCGTTCTGGTTGATGGGCTGGCGTGACGAAGGCATAATTCATGCCAGCCTCGACCGGCTACACCGGCTCAAGGTCAACCGCGTACGAGTCCTGTTGGGCGGACGAAGTTGGACCCTGTACGGTGAGGCGGTGATGAACAGCGAGGCCTTCAGCATTTTTCTGAGCCCCTGGCCCGCGGTCAAAGTTGACGACTACGATCATCCGGGCTTCGACTACACGCGCTTCAACATCGCTCACTGGCAAAGATACGAACGCATGCTGCGCTTCGCGCGCGATAGGGACATGATCGTCTCCGTAATTCTCGATATCGCCGACGGGAAGATTCATCCGGGCGCGGGCAGCGAGGACGAACGCCGCTACATTCGTTACGCCGCAGCGCGCCTGTCGGCTTTCTCGAACATCACCTGGGATTTGGGCGACGATCTGGACACCTTTCGCGACGACAAGTGGGCGCATGAGACGGGTTCCATGCTCGTCGGAGGCTGGGACCCCTACGGGCATCTCGCCACCAGCCACCCGGTGCATGCCGAGCACATGGACCGCGCTTCGAGCTGGTTCGGCTTCGCGTCCGTGCAGGATTGGTCGCGTACGCAGCACGCTCTGATGCTGCGATCGCGCCAACTGCAGAAGAAGGCCGGCCGCATCGTTCCACAAACCAACGAAGAATATGGATACGAGGACCACTACCCCATCTGGGCGCCTCGGCCTCCCGGCGATTCGGCTGAAACGCTACGCCGGGTTGCCTGGGATATCGCCATGGCCGGAGCCTATGGCACGGCCGGCGAATCCGCGCGCCGTGGTACGAACATCTGGCCGGACACCGGAGGCGGCTGGGTGAACGGCCGCGGCGACGACACCATGACGATGCTGAGTGGCTATGCACACATGGTGGACTTCTTCACGAGTTTCGAATGGTGGAAGACCGAGCCACACGACGAACTGGTCGGCGGCGGCGCCTGGTGTCTGGCCGAGCCGGGCCGAATCTACGCGGTGTATCTGCCGAAAGGTGGAACGGTCACAGTGAGATTGCGGCCGGGCCGATACCGCGCCCGGTGGTTCGCCGCGTCCACGGGCAAGGTGGTTCCCATCGGCGTCATTGACGGCCCCACCTGGACTTCACCCAGCGCCCCCGACAAAAACGACTGGGCTCTGTTATTGGCGCAGTGAAGGTCGGCGTTTGGGGATGGCTACCGATAACCCGTAATGACGCCGCTTACCGGTGCCGAATCGATACCCACCTTCCGCGGAATGCCTTCCCAGCGGCCGGTGGTTCCGCGGTCAGAGGCGGAGCGCGGAGTTCTCCGGAATGGCCCTTAGTTGAGAAATGCAATGTGGAACACGTATGATAAAGGCCACTCCGCAGGTTGTCGGGGCTCCGGAAACGAAAGGTGTCGAGTCGCATGCCAAAGATGAAGGAGTTTACAGTAACGATTGAAGACAAACCAGGCGCGCTCGGGAAGTGCTTCCTTGCTCTGGCGGAGCGCGGAGTGAACGTCCTGGCTTTTCAATCGTTTGTGGAGGAGGGCGAGAGCCTGGCCCGAATCCTGGTGGACGATTCGGCTGGCGCCAAGGCGGTGCTGGGCGGCCAGCGCATGATCTTCGAGGAGACGGAGGTTGTCGTAATCCGGCTTGCACATCGTCCAGGTGAGTTGGGCCGCGCAGCCTCGCGGCTGGGCGAAGAACAGATCAACATCGACTACTCGTACTGCGGACCGGAGCCCGGATCGACGCGGGTGCTGGTGGCCTTCGGCGTAGACGACCTTACCAGAGCCGAAAATGTGCTGGACAAGCTGGCCACCGAACATGCCGAATAAGCTGGTCGCATTGTTGCTTTGCGACTAAGCCTCCAAACGGCGCCATCGCTTCCGGCGGGCGGCTGCGCAGCCAAGTGGAGTCGCGTACACTCCGCCGCCGTCACCGATGCTGCCACTGGCATCCCTGATCGTGTTCGGGTCTCTGGCCGGCGCCGTAACGTGGCGCACAATCCTTGGCACAGCGGTGCCAACGATCCTGGCGGGCTCCCCACGCCAGAGCGTCGCTGCGGCAAACGCCGCACAGGATCTCCAGCACCCACCGGCCCTCCCGATCAGTTGAGTTTCCTGGCTTCGAAGCTACCGTCCTGATATCCGCTGAAACCGGTCACCTTGCCTGCGGGGTCGCGAACGAAGCTGACCCACACGCCATACTTAGGAAGGTCGTAATCCGTTTCGGACTCGGGCATCAGTTCATCAGCTTCGCTCTGGCCTTGCTGTCTCACCATCAGGCGCTTGGCGTCCTGAAACACATCGAGCAGCGGGCCGTTCTCGATCTGGTAACGGCCCACGTAGGCTGTGGACACCTTTGGGTCCACGCTGAGATTCGCTTTCGGGCGGTGGAACTGGCGGCCTTTGGCGCGGATCTCAGCATCGCCGGGCTGTGCCAACGCATCGCTGTATCGCCAATTGTAGTTAAACATCCCGGACACGACCTTAGTGTCGAGCGGCGAGGCCGATTGCCTGGCAGCGGGAATATGCCCGTCCGTGATGACGTAATCCCAGTCGGAGAGCCTTTGCGGGTTCATCTCGCAGAAATACATGCCGTCCGTGGAACTGCCGGCGGCGATCCACACATACCGATCCGGGTTCAGCGGATTCGGGTAGATCATTTGCACGGCGGCATCTTTGACCGCGAAGGCCTTGCCATCGATGGTGATCCGATCCGTCGCGATTTGGAGCGGCAGCTTGGCGGCGAGTTGCGCTGTCACACGATTAGCTTCGGGTCCGCCTACGAGAAGGAGCGAGTACTTCGCTATGTCCGCGTCCTGGATTGCCGTGTCCTCGAAGACGCGGGGCTCCTGCTTCTGCCAGTCTCGCCAGCCGTTGAGGAACGCTTCGGCCTTCTTGCGGCATAGCGCCACCATTTCCGGATCCTTGGAGACGGTGCCGATCACGATCGCGAAAGGTGTGACCGTGAAATCCTTTGTTGAGCCGGGCAGACGCGCGTTCTTATGAAGGGGCGCCGGCTGGTACACCGCTGCGGTCAGCCGCAGCTCCCCATTTTGCAATCGCATTTCCTGGGCCGAGCCATTCCAGACGACTTTCACGGGCTTGGCCGGATCCACCAGAACAGCCGACGGTGACAACGTGATGTCGAGGACGTTCTCGGTGGCCAGGCGGATCACGTTGCGATCCACTACTTCGGCATCCACCACCACGAAGGCCAGCGGACTGGCCGCCTGCACCACGTGTGCCCAATAAGCCACAGCATTGCGCAATTCGGCGGAGCGGATTCGGACATGGCGAGGATTGGGGTTGCGCCGGTGATCGAGGAACCATTCGATGCTCATGTTCCCGTTTTGGCTCTCCAGCGCCTCGTGGCTGCGGCCGGGGTACTCCTGATAACGCACGTCGTAGCCCCAGCGCTGGAGCATCCGCACAGCCCATCGCGAGTACTCGACGTTCACGGATTGATCGGCGTCGCCGTGGTGGACGAAGATTGGGATGTTAAGCAGCCCGTCCGCCATGGCCCAGGTGCTCTCCTTCTCGTTCAAGAAACGGTCCACCAGGCTCAGCTTGGCCAATTCCTCTTCCGACATCCGCGAGTGGTAATCGGAGCCTCCGAACACCGGCGCGATGGCGGCGAACAGGTCGGGGTGACGGTTGGCGATTTCCCACGTGCCCCAACCACCCATCGAATCGCCCGTGAGGTACACACGATCGTCATCCACGCTGAAGAGCCGCTTCGCGTCGGCGATGGCATGCACCACGTCACTGTCCCCCATGCCCAGGTATGACACGTTCCCTCGGCCGTGGGGTTCCATGTAGATCACCTGTCGATGATTGGAGAACTCGGTGTCGATGCCCGCGTAGCGGCTATCCGCAGCCCACCACCGCACATAAACCGGATTGGCGGGGTTGTAGCCGTGCAGTTGGATCACGAGCGGCCACTTCTTGGCCGGGTCGTAATTCGCCGGCAAGTAAGCGCGGCAGTATTGCGGCGAGCCATCCACTTCGTCCCGGTAGGCCAGGCGCACGAAGCC
>CAZFOP010000178.1:0-7517 GCA_964520085.1 uncultured Solibacteraceae bacterium
GCCGATTCACAGCAAGCGGATACTCTTCGACGTCGGCATCGCGGGGCCGATCGCGGGATTCATCTTTCTGCTGCCGGCGCTGGGCGCGGGGCTGGCGTTTTCGAAAGTGCTGCCGGGCATCAATCACCAGGGGACCCTCCAATTGGGAGTGCCGGCGCTCGAATGGCTGGCGCAGAAGTTGATTTTTCCCGGCGTGGCGGCTTCCGACATCTACTTGCATCCGGTGGCGCGCGCGGCCTGGGTGGGAATGTTTGCCACCGCCTTGAATCTGCTGCCGGTGGGGCAGTTGGATGGCGGGCACGTGGTGTACGCGCTGCTGGGGCGTTCGCAAAAATGGATTACTAATTTTTTCCTGGTGGCGCTTCTTCCCATGGGCAGACTTTGGAGCGGCTGGTGGTTCTGGGCCGTGATGCTGTTCTTCTTCGCGCGCAACCACCCGCCTTTGTACGACCACCGGGAGATCGGCGTTTCGCGGATCAAACTGGGCGTGGTGGCGCTTTGCATCTTCCTGCTTTGCTTCTCGATTGCGCCGATTAACGAATAGCCTTGAAGATCAGCGCCACCATCGTCACTCTTAACGAGGAGCGCAATATCGCCCGCGCCATCGAAAGCCTTCGCTGCTGCGATGAGATTCTGATTGTCGATAGCGGCTCGATCGACCGCACCACCGAGTTGGGAGAAAAGCTGGGCGCCCGCGTAATCGAGGCCAACTGGCGCGGTTATGCCGGGCAGAAGAACTGGGCGGCCGACCAGGCCACCCACGACTGGATTCTCTCGCTCGACGCCGACGAAACCTTAAGCGAAGCGCTGGAAGCCGAGATCTGGAATCTGAAAAAATTAGGGCCCCGCTTCGACGGCTACACCATGCCGCGCCTGGCGCGCTACATGGGGCGGTGGATACTGCATTCCGGCTGGTACCCGGACCGCAAGCTGCGGCTTTACGACCGGCGCCAGGCCAAATGGGTGGGCGACTTCGTACACGAAAGCGTGGCTGTCCGCGGACGCGTCGGTCACTTGCAGGGCAACCTGCTCCACTTCACCTGCGAATCGCTCGCCGAACATATCAAGACCATGGAGCGCTACACCACGCTGGCCGCGCAGGAGCTGGCCTCGCGGCGCATCCAGGTGCCGCTCTACCGTGTATTGTTCTCGCCCGCGTGGGCGTTTCTGAAGAGCTATTTTCTGAACGCCGGCTTTCTGGATGGCCCGGAGGGCCTGACGATTTCCTACATGGCCGCGTTCTACACGTTTCTCAAATACACGAAAGCGAGAAACATGAGCTAATGCGAGTCCTGCATCTGGATGCCGGCCGCGAGATGCGCGGCGGCCAATGGCAGGTGCTGCGGCTCATCGAAGGGCTCGCCGGCGCCGGAGTGGAATCCACGCTCCTCGCGCGTCCCGCCGCACCGCTCAGCGCCGCGGCGCGCGAGCGCGGCTGGCGCGTCGAGCCGCTCAGCTTCGCGCGCGCCGCGCTGCTGGCGCGGAAGCACGACCTGGTGCATGCCCACGATGCCCGCACCCACACGCTCGCCGCCATTGTGCACGGCGCTCCGCTGCTGGTGGCGCGTCGCGTTGCCTTCCCCGTCGGCTCGCGCTGGAAATACGCGCGCGCGAGGCATTACCTGGCGGTTTCCGAATTCGTCAAACGAGTACTGATTGCCGGCGGCGTCGCCGAGCAAAAAATCGCCGTGGTCTACGATGGCGTGCCGCTGCTGGAGCCTTCCGCGGGAAACCGTGTACTGGCGCTGGCCAATTTCGACGATCCGCAAAAAGGCGCACCGCTGGCCATGGAAGCCGCGCGGCTGGCGGGCATCGACCTGCTGCTCACCGGCAATCTGGAGCGCGACTTGCCTCAAGCCGCGGCGTTCGTCTATATCACCCGTGCCGAAGGGCTCGGCTCCGCCGCGTTGCTGGCCATGTCAGCGGCCGTGCCCGTGATTGCCAGCCGCGTCGGCGGGTTGCCAGAGGTCGTGCGCCATCGAGAAACCGGCCTCCTGGTGGATAACGACCCGCGCGCCGTGGCCGCCGCGATTGGCGAACTCGCCGGCGACCTTGCGCTAGCCCGCCGCCTCGGCCAAAACGCCCGCCGTTGCGTGATCGAAAACTTTACCGTGGACCACATGCTGCGCCGTACCATGGAGGTTTACCAGGAGGTGCTCTCATGATTGAACCCTGTCTCGCGCTGTTGTTCGGATTGCTGATCGGCAGTTTCCTGAACGTTTGCATTTATCGCTGGCCCCTCGATCTTTCGGTGGTGCGACCGCGCTCGCATTGCCCCGAGTGCGAGGCGCCCATCGCCTGGTACGATAACGTGCCGCTGCTGAGTTTCGCCATTCTCCGCGGCCGATGCCGGCATTGCCAGGCGCGCATCCCGCCGCGCTACCCGCTGGTGGAACTGCTCACCGGCGGCCTGTTCTTTCTCATGGTCCATCGCTACGGGCTGACTCCCATGGCAGGCAAAATGTGCGCCTTCACCGCCATGATGGTGGTCCTGTTTTTCACCGACCTGGAGCAGCGCATCCTGCCCGACGAGATCACGGTGTGGGGCACCGTGGCGGGCCTCGGGTTCGCGCTCTTCGTGTCGACTCCGGATGTGGCGATCCTCGTGTTGGGGGTAGCCGGCCTCGGGTCGAGCGGCTGGATCACCCGCCTGGCTGCGGCCGCGCTGGCCGCCGGCTTGCCGTCCGGTATTCTGTGGTGCGCCGGCTGGATATACCAGAAGGTCCGCCATCGCGAAGGCCTGGGTTTCGGCGATGTCAAAATGGTCGCCCTGCTGGGCTGCTACCTCGGCCTGGATGCCGGCATGACCGTGCTCGTCTTAGGCTCCCTCGCCGGCGCCGTTTTGGGCCTCGCGTACGTCAAGGCCACTGGCAAGGACGCAGCTACCTATGAGCTGCCCTTTGGCGCATTCCTCAGCGCATCCGCGCTCTTCGTCGTGGTTTTCAGCCGGCCACTTTTCGGCTGGTGAGGGCCGAAGTGCCGGTCTCGCTGTGGCCACAGTGCGGCATGCGGTAGGCCGCCCGTGTATCCGCCTAGCCAGCACGAGCCAGGCTGGCATGGGCCTGGGAAAAGAATGCCCCACCCCGGTCCAATGTTAGACTCAGGGTGTTCTTTCTCGCGTCCTTTCCATCATCATGACGGATATCACGACTTACTCCGCCACTCAGCAAGCGCGGCTGATCCGCGAGCGACGTGTATCGTCGCGCGAACTGGTGACGGCGCACCTCGATCGGATCGCCGCGGTCAATCCGAGGATCAATGCCGCCGTGCAAGTGCTTGCGGAAAGCGCGCTGGCGGCGGCCGCGGCGGCCGATGCGAGCGAACCGCGCGGCCCGCTGCATGGCGTGCCGTTCAGCATCAAGGATTCGCTCGAACTCGCCGGGACGGTGGTGACGGCGGGGACACTGGGCCGCAAGGACGCGCCGCGCTCCACGGAAGATGCGGCGCTGGTCGCGCGTTTGCGGCGGGCGGGCGCGATCCCTATCGCCAAGACCAATCTGCCGGACCTGCTGTTCGCCTTCGAGAGCGACAATCTGATTTTCGGCGCCACGCGCAATCCGTACGACACGGCGCGCACGCCGGGTGGATCGAGCGGCGGCGAGGCCGCGCTACTCGCCGCGTGCGGATCGCCCCTCGGCCTGGGCAGCGACTGTGCCGGCAGCGTGCGCCTTCCCGCGGCCTTTTGCGGATGCGCCGCCATCAAGCCGACCTCCGGCCGTCTGCCGCGCACCGGCCATTTTCCGCCCACCGGAGGCTGGATCGAAGCGCTATGGCAAATTGGTCCGATGGCGCGCCGCGTGGAGGACCTGATAACCGCGATGCCGCTGCTGGCTGGTCCCGACGGACGCGACTACACCGTGATCGACATGCCGCTCAGGAATCCGCGCGCCATCGAGGTGCGCGAACTGCGAATCGCGTTCTACACCGATAACGGTCTCGCGGCAGCCGACGAGGAAGTAGCGCGCGTAGTGAGCGCGGCGGCGGCGGCGCTCGCCGCCGAGGGCGTTCGAGTGGAAGAGGCGCAGCCCGCTTGCCTGGGCGCCGCATACGAGATCGAGATGAAACTGCTCGGGCCCGATGGCGGCGACGGACTGCGGAGCTATCTCCGCGACATCGGATCGACCAGCGTCCATCCGCTGCTGACCGGCTGGCTGGATAAGTTGGAACGCTACCGCACCGGCATCGACGGATTCGCGAGTTATTGGGGCGAGTGGTTCCGTTACCGCTCCGAAATGGCGGCGTTTCTCGCCGGTGGATTCGACGCGATTCTCTGCCCGGCCTATATCCACCCGGCGTTGCCGCTTGGCACTTCGACGATCGGTGAGAACTTCATCGGCTTCAGTCACACTATGGCCTACAACGTAGCCGGATGGCCAGCCGCCGTGGTGCGCTGCGGCGAATCGTCCACCGGCTTGCCCATCGCCGTGCAAATCGCCACCGCGCCGTGGCGCGAAGACGTCGCACTGGTCGTGGCGCTGTGGCTGGAGCAGGCATTTGGCGGATGGAAGCCGCCGGCGGAGTAACCAGAGGCGTGCCGGCGCAAGCTTTCCAGTCTACGCCACGGCTGCGGCAACCGAGGCGCGCAATGATGCTGCAAGAAGCGAGTAGCGGGCTTATGATGCTCAAATGGATCTGCAATCTTCTTTTGCTTTCGGCGTTCTTGCACGGGCAGACGGTCTCCAAAGTCTGGGTGGCCGATAACGGCGATGGCACTTATAAGAACCCGGTGCTGCACGCGGACTATTCGGACCCGGACCCAGTACGCGTGGGAGAAGACTACTATCTGACTGCATCGAGTTTCGACCAGGTGCCGGGGTTACCGATTCTGCATTCGCGCGACCTGGTGAACTGGACGCTCATTGGTCACGTGTACGACAAGCAGCCGCCGTTCGACGTATTCGACAAAGTGCGGCCAGGCGGCGGTGCATGGGCGCCCTCGTTGCGGTACCACAACGGCGAGTTCTATGCGATGTGGCCGGATCCCGACTTCGGGATCTATATGTCGAAAGCGAAGAAGCCCGCCGGCCCCTGGAGCGAACCGCTGCTCGTCAAATTAGCCAAGGGATGGATCGATCCGTGCCCGCTGTGGGACGACGACGGCAAGGCGTATCTGGTGAGCGCGCTCGCGGCCAGCCGTGCCGCGACGAAGAGCGTCGTGATCGTGAGCCGCATGAGCCCCGACGCGACGCGGCTGCTGGATGACGGTGTGCTGGTTTACGACGGGCACCAGACCGACCCGACCATCGAAGGGCCGAAGTTCTACAAGCGCAACGGCTACTATTACATTTTTGCACCGGCCGGCGGTGTCCCTTCGGGATGGCAGCTCGTGCTGCGATCGAAGAGCGTGTACGGGCCGTATGATCGCAAGGTGGTGCTGGCGCAGGGCTCGACGCCGATCAACGGTCCACACCAGGGCGGGTGGGTGGATACGCCAGGGGGCGAATACTGGTTCCTGCATTTCCAGGACAAAGGCGCGTATGGCCGCGTGGTCCATTTGCAGCCGATGAAGTGGGTGGCGGATTGGCCGGTGATCGGCATCCATCAGGACCCCGCCGGCAAGGGCGAGCCGGTGCTGCGATACAAGAAGCCGAACGTGGGACGCGTGTACCCAGTGGCGACGCCCGCCGAATCGGACGAATTCAATGGCAGCCGGATCGGACTGCAATGGCAGTGGAGCGCGAACCCGCAATCGAACTGGGCGTTTCCGTCTCCGTCGTTGGGAGTGCTGCGGCTGTTCACGGTTCCGCTGCCTGAGGTCTCGAAGAACCACTGGGACGTGCCGAACCTGCTGCTGCAGAAATTCCCCGCACCGGTGTTCGCCGCGACAGCCAAGGTAACGTTCCATCCGATGAGCGACGGCGACGAGACCGGCCTGGCGATCATGGGCGCGGACTACGCCTACATAGCGCTGCGCAAGCAAGCGGAGGGCGTGTATTTGTCCTATGCGGTAGCCGCAGGCGCCAACCGCTGCTCAGCCCAGCGGGAGAGCGCGGCGGTTGCGGTGAAAGAGAGCACGGTCTACCTGCGCGTGAAAGTTTCCGAAGGCGCGGTCTGCGGTTTCAGCTACAGCACGGATGGCACCGAGTTCACTGTCGTGGGCGATGAATTCACGGCCAAAGCCGGGCGCTGGATCGGCGCCAAGGTGGGGCTGTTCGCGCTGCGGCCCAAGCCGGCGGGGGAAAACGGCTGGGCCGATTACGACTGGTTCCGCGTGGATTAGCGACTCGGCCGCCAGGGCGCATGGCCAGGTAAAACGGGAATCCTCGAACCGGCGAACCAGGGAGTTTTTCCCGGGTTGGCGAGGACGCCGTTCCCTTAACTCATGTGAAATCAATCCGTCGTTTTTTGGAGTATGAATTGCAAATAATCCAGCCGGTTAATGCAGGTGAAAACTATTCTCATTGTCGATAAGGACCTGGGGCTCGTGTTGTGGCTGGGCCACATCCTGAATACGGGCGGAACGGTGGCTCTGCCAGCCACGAATATCGCCGATGCGGCGGAGCTGGTGTCTATGCTCAGCCTGCGGGTTGACGTGCTGATCGCATCGCCGGGCGAAGATGGCGTTCAGGAATTCGTCGAGGATCTATGTCTCTCGTCACCGGACCTCCAGATGGTCGCCTTGGGCGATGAGGAAGACTCGGCGTGGGCAATGACACTTCCCGGGGCGGTTTGGAAGCCCAGGCCGCAGTGCGGGGATGAAGCGACCAGTACCGAATGGATGGACTTGATCGACGAGCTTGATCGCAGCCGCTTGAGCCTGGCGTCCCAGGGCTGAAGCGTTTCCACGGAAGGCTCCAGCCTGGGGAGCGCGGCAGACTCGCATTCCCCAGTCCATCGGCCCGGCAGGGATGGCACGGCTCTCCAGGTCCGATCACGAATGCCAAACTCCGTGCCAATGGCCGGACCGGACATTCGCTACGTATTGGCGAACTCAGCTAGCCAGCACGACTCGATTGGCGCCGGGTTGGGGCGCGGGGGAATCGCCGGTGCGGACTCTGGCTACGACGGCCAGCGCGACGAGATAGAACAGGCCACCGATAATCATGGTTTCGGTCAGGCCCAGATAGATAGCCGAGACCAGTGCGCACACCGAGCCGAGCACGCTCGCCGCCGCATTGAGCGCCCAGGCCCAACGAACCGAAGGCGGGTGCCACTGCTCCAGGCGGCGAAGGCCGCTGGGGAAGGGCATGCCCATCACGAATCCCAGGGGCGCGATGAGCGCCACCGTAATCACCGCCTTGAGAGGCAGCGGCAGCCAGACCAGCGAGGTGAGCAGCGAGGACAGCACCAGCCCGAGGAGAGTAGCCAGCATCGCCACACAGCCGAGGATTTTGATCAGGCGGCTTTCCCGGTTTGCCGTCAGGCGGCCGCCGGCGGCGCTGCCGAGGCCGCTGGAGACCAGCAGGGAAAAAATGACCACGGTGAGCGCGGGCGTGGGATGACCGAGGAAGAGGACGAACCGCTGGATCAGCGCCACTTCGATGAGGATGTAGCCGGCGCCGATGAACAGGAAGTAG
>CAZFOP010000179.1:0-7497 GCA_964520085.1 uncultured Solibacteraceae bacterium
CGCTCGAATATTCCTTGACCGGCCGCTCCATGAACTCGCCGATTTCGGCGAACGATTCGATCGACGGCATCGCGCGGTCGATCTCGCCGCGGCTCAGGCCCATGATTTCGCCGTTCAGGTAGACGTTCTCCCGCCCGCTGAATTCCGGGTTGAAGCCGGCGCCCAGCTCGAGCAGCGCCGCGATCCGCCCACGCGTCACCACCCGGCCCATCGTCGGCTGCAAGATGCCGCTCACCATCTGCAGCAGCGTGCTCTTGCCGCACCCGTTCGGCCCCACCAGTCCCAGCGTTTCGCCGCGTTCTACTTCGAAGCTGATGTCGCGCAGCGCCCAGAAATCGCGGTGGGCTGGCGCCACACCCGGCAACAGCTCGCGCAGCCGATCCGCCGGACGCCGGTACAAACGATATAGTTTGGATACGTTTTGAACCAGAACCAAATCTGATTCTAACGTGCGCCGCGCCAAGCGCGTGGCGCAGACTGTCGAGTCTGCAGAGCCGAGAGTCATCTCGGCTTTTCCGGGCCGCTATTGGCGTGAACGGTATTCGAACAACCTCAACTGCCGTTTCGAGCCATTCAATCGGTTGTTATCTGACAGGGTCTTACTTCCCAGCCGCCAACGATTGGTAGTAATCGCGCAGCACATAGTATGCCTGTTTCTTCTCGCCGCGGTCGCTTAAGAGGCCTTTGCGGTTGTAGTAATCCTGTATGCCGGCCAGGAAACGGCGCGGGCAGCGAAAGTCCATCAGTATCCACGGAGTCATCCCTTGCAGAAAAGGAATCCTTTGCAACATCGGGATCTGGTGGCGATACACGTTGGCCTGGAACTCTTCGGTCCAGGCGGTATCTTCGTCGCCGTGCCTGCCGAAGGCCGCCCCGGCACCGAGTTCGCTCATCACCAGAGGTTTGTCATACACGGTCGTGAATGCGACGTGGTCGGCCTTGGTGGGAGGCCCGTCATACCAGCCGATGTACTCGTTGCAGCCGATCACATCCAGGTAATGCCCGAGCGGATCGTCAATCGTGATGGTGGTTGGGTCGGAGTAGTGTATCAGCGTGGCCGCCGTAATCAGACGCGTCGAATCGAGCTCGCGCGCCTTGGCCGCCAGCGAGGAGATAAACTTTGTGCGGGCATCGCCCAGCGGCGTCTCGTTGGCCATCGACCAGAAGATGACGGAGGCGCGATTGTGGTCGCGGCCGATCATGTCTGTGACCTGCCGCTCGGCGTTTGCATAGACCGCGGGATTCTCCCACTGGATGGCCCAGTAGACGGGCACCTCGCTCCACACCAGCAGGCCCATCCGGTCGGCCAAACGAGTCATCGCTTCATCGTGCGGGTAATGCGCCAGGCGGACGAAGTTGCAGCCGAGTTCCTTGGCCCATGTGAGCAGCACGCGCGCATCGGCTTCGGAAAACACGCGCCCGGCACGGAAGGGAGCTTCGGCGTGGATCGCAACGCCGCGCAGAAACACCGGCTTGCCGTTGAGCAGTATCCGCTGACCCTTGGTTTCGATGCTGCGGAAGCCGATGCGCTCCTCGACACTATCTGTCTCGGCATCCACGCGAACGTCGTGGAGCTTCGGATTCTCCGGGGACCACGGAGTGACGCTTGCGTCGAATGCAAAACGCGCGTAGCCGTTCTCATCGGTATCGACGGTGGTGGAGGCGCCGGATTCCGGAATGCGAATCGCGACCTTCTGCCGCTTCCGCGCGCCATCCAGGCGCACCCATCCAGCAATGCGGTTGAGCGAGCCTTTCTCGAACTGCACGAAGTAATCCTGGATGAACGTCTCCGGCACGTCGAGTAACTTCACGTCGCGGGTCAATCCGCCGTAATTCCACCAATCGGTCACCGCCTGCGGGACGGCATCGGCGTGGCGCTGGTCGTCTACCTTCACGACGATCGCGTTCCTGCCATCGCGAACCGCATCGGTGACTTCAAACTGGAAGGGCGTGTAGCCGCCCTCGTGCTGGCCCAGCTTCTTGCCGTTCAGGAAGACGATGGCCTGGTAATTGGCCGCTCCGAACCACAGAAACAGACGCCGGCCGGGTTTCTTCCCGTACTGGAATTCGCGCTGATACCATATGGTTCCCTCATACCAGAGCAGTTCCGGCTTCTGGGTGTTCCAGTCGCCGGGGACCTGAAGCGTGGGAGTGGCGGGCAGAAAAGTGAGTTCCTCGTGATCGCTCTTGCCGGCCGGCACGCGGTTGGCGCCGAGGCCGCCGTCCGGAATCGGATGCAGATGGAAGTCCCAGTAACCGGCTTCGTAGGGATCGATGATGAACTTCCACGGCCCGTTCAGGCTGAGGTTTTGGCGCGCCGATGCGTTCTGCACCAGCCCGCCCGGCTGTGCGTAACACGCAACGCCACCGGCAGTCAGGACGCCCGCCAGAGTTGCGAGCACGGATTTTCGCATACGCTACTCATCATAGCCCGCCGCATGCCGTTCGCCGGAAAGTGGGGCAGGCGCTTTCGCTTGCTGGCGGTGGCACCCCGATGGCTACTGGACTATACCGCTCGCTTTGTAGTAACCGTCCGTCAGCCAGAGCCATACCGCTTTCGTGGCCGCGTCCACGCCGAAGACGCCTCCCAGCGTGTACTTGTGTTCGCCGTTCGAGAAAAGCTCCGGTGCCGGCTGCAACTCCTGGCCAACTGCGTTCCCGTTCACCAGCCAGTTGCTGATCTGAGCCGTGGCATTGCGGCCGGGGGGAGTGTAGCTGTTGGTGACCACGAGCACGCCCGGCAGGCCGGGGATGGCTCGCATGCCGCTGCTGGTGCCAAGCGTCGCACGGTTGGACAGCTTGGTCCCGTCGAAGCAGTGCACCAGCCTGGCGGTGACCACACCGTATTCATCGTACCTATCAGCCATGACGCAGAAAGCCTTCGATCCCGGCGTGATCGCCTGCAGCGGCGCCCAGTCCTCGACGCCCTGCCCAAAGATGCGCCACTGTTTTTCCGTGGCGGAGCGCCATCCGGGGAATTGGTAGACCAGGCTGAGTTTGCCCCGGTCGGAAACCAGCAGATGGTGAGCGAACTTTGCATCGGCAACTTCCACTGCCGCGACGTCGGGCGTCAAGGCTTTGAAGGAGCGGATATCATTTGCAATGAAGCCTGGGTCGGTCGGATCGGCGCTCTCCTCTTCCACAATTCGTTCGGTCTTGCCGCCGCCGATTCGTGCCAGGAATGGATGGCCGCTGGAGGGTTCCACCACCAGGAAAAGCCAGTCGCCCAGCAGCGTCGGCGGAGCCAGCCGATAGCGCCAGCCCCAGTCTCGATCCGTGACCACGTCCGGACCTTTGTATTTAGATCCCTTCCGGTGGGCAAACCCAAATTGCGCGAAGAGGGGTTCGAACGTATCTTTGAGAATCGTAACGCCCGGCATCCCCGGCAGCGGGCTGGCGGTCGAGAGCAGCGGACGCAGGCCGAGCGCTTTGCTGTGTGTCGCGAGCCCGGACTGGCCGCCCTCCGTCTCATAGACAATCATGGCGCTGCCATCGGGATTGATGGTGACCACTTCCGCCGCCTTGATCTTCTCGTCGCCAAGCCTGGCCGCCGACTCGCCGTGCCATAACACGGGGCGCAGTTTGTCGCCATCCCAAACGCACACTGAGCGTTTCTTTTGCGCAAAAACGCCGGGTCGGAGCGTGATATAGAGCACCCCGCCGCCGGCCTTGATGTCCGTGCTAAACCAACTGTTATTGCCATCCATGGGATCCAGAAAATCGAAAGGCCCAGGGATGCCCTCGGCGTACAGCGAGGTGGCCCCCAGTCGTGCCAACACAATGGTCTTGATCTGGCCGTCCTTGGCCGAGAACAGCCCCGATCGCCACCCGTGTTTGCTGCTTCCCCAGAAAACTACCGTTCCGCCTTCCATGAAATACGGCATGCGCGAGAACTCCACCATATTCAGCGCAAACTGAGTGTCCGGTACCACCATGCCATTGGTCGCCACCTTTTCGAGGACCACCTGGCCGGCGGTCAATTGCGGAGCCTGCGCGTAGATCGATGGGAGACAAAGCGCAGTTACCAGAAGCAGTAAGACGATAGAAGCGGTGGGCCGCATGCGTATTCCTCCCATTAACCAGAGTTATTAGTCTTAATTACTGGTAGGGAGTTAGTATACCATCGCTCCGGTTGATTGAATGGAAGATTATGCTCGTGGCGCGCGCTCGACTTACCTTCTCGGCGCCGCCGCGTCCACGATTTCGAATGGAATCGCCGGCAGCGTGCCCAGCGGCTGGCGCCGGCGGGGCTTCTTCGCATCCGCCGGGTCCGGCGGCGGCTCGCGGAACGCGTCGAGAATCAGGTTGCCCTTCAATCCGGGCTTGGCTTTGTCCGCCTGCGCGCGCAAAACCAGGAATACGCCATCGCGTTTGGGCGTGACGCTCTGAATGGAAATCCCCTCCGGTGGATCGTTCAACGCCAGTTGCATCCCCTTTTGAAAGCGCGGAGGCACGAAGAGGTCCACCGTGGCAATCCCGCCGCGCTGCAGTTGCACCGGCTTCTCGATGGCGCGCCAGCCAAGCCCGCGCGGGCCTTCGCCGATCACGCGGACCATCCACGCGTCCTCCGCCACCAGGTGATGGTATGCGAACGCCTGCTCCATGTCCTCGGCGGGAACCGCGTTGTGAATCGCTTCATGTCCGTCGATAGTAGCTCGCCCGATCAACTGTATCGACAACGGAATGCTAACCTGAGTCCGAGGCGCGGTCAACGTAACTCGCACCTTGTCCTGTCCAGACGGCACCGCCGCGCCGCTCAGCAAAAGATCCGCCGGCGCATCCCTCAGACTCAGTGCGATCTCGCCCGCGAAGCCGTCCCGCCGTATCGCGCGCACCGTAATCGGAACCGTCGCGCCCGCGCGCAGATTGAGGCTCGAAGGCACCACTCGCAATTCGAAATCCGGCCGCGGATGGCTGATCCGCAGACGGTAGCCGTAATCCGCGCCGCCCTTGCTCTGTGCGTCCGTCAACTGGAGAAAGTAACTTCCCTTGGCCGGCAGTTGGCAGCTAATCAGCGAGTCGGCCTGGTGTGTCAGCAGCCCCGCACCCGGATCTTCGAAATCGTCGTTGAACGCAATCTGTTTTCCGGCTGCGTCCGTCAGCCGCAGCACGCTATCGAGCGGCGACCCCAGCCGGCGCGCCGACACCTCGGCCACAATCTCATCCCCGGCGTGCCCGTCGATGCGGAAGTACGCCGCCTCGCCAGGCTGCGCGATGCGCCCGTTGACGATGACCGGCAGCTTCACCTTTTGCGCTTTTTCGCGCCGCCCAATCCCCGTGTGCGCCATCGTCTCCGGCAGCGTGTCCAGCGCAAACGGCACGCCGTTCGAAGTCCAGCCGTCCTTCCGCAGCGAAATCGGATAGACACCTTTCGCCTTGCCCTTAAAGCTCTCGTTGATCCGCCCGGCCGGCAGATTCCAGCCCTGCGCCTCGATTGCCGTGCGCGCTCCCGCCTTCCCGCCCAACGGGAAGATGCTGGCGATTAGCGGCAGCTCGCCGATTGTGATGCGGTACACGAAGTCCTCCCTCCCACGGAAAATCGAATCGTGGATCTGGGCGATGTACTCGCCGTCGTTCGGGATCTCGTAATCGATCAACGGATCGGGATGGAATAGGAAATGGTCCGCCGACGCCAGTTCTTTCCCCTGCGCGTCGCGCAAGGTCAGCGCCGCCTGAAACCACCCGGGCACCGCGTCGGACACGTATGGGATCAACTCCCGCGCGCTGACCTCGATCGCGATGTGTTGTCCCCGCTTCGCCCGAAAGCGATATTCGTCTGCCGTACCAGGCGTCATCTGCCCGTTCACAACCGCCGGCAGCGCGATCTCGACGGGCGGCTCGGGCACGCGTGGCGCCGCGCGATTCGCCGGAGTCGCACCGTTCACGACGTTGTAGGCGGGCGCCACCCGCACCGGCTTGCGCGAAAACTCCGGCAGCTCGCCCACGCAAAATACGATTGGATTCGTCAGCCCGTCCTTGGTGTCCAGCCGCAGTTGCCGCGGACCCACCGCCGCGTCCGGTGCGATGTCGATATGCAGCATCGCTAGTTCGGCAATCGCCGGTATCGACGGCTTGCGATTCACGTCGTCCAGCTTGTCCTGCAATTCGGCCATCCGCTTTTCGTCCGCGTCCGTAAACACGACTTTGGATGCTCCGGCCGCTGCCGGCTTCCGCGAAGCCTCCCGCTTCTCGCGCACCTCCTTCATCTCGTCGCGCAGCTTCTGCGCTTCCGCTCCGCTGAGCGGTTTGATGTATTGCGTGACGATCGCCTGAACACCCTGGCCGGAAACATACGCCGCGCTCGCGCCATTCAAGAACTGGCCGCCCACGCGCACTTCGAGGCTCGCGCCGCGCCGTCCTCCGGCCGGATAGACGTATCCCACGTGCGGAATCTGCGGAGCCTGCTGGCCGGCAAGCGCACTGGCGAAAACCGCCGCCGCCCAACCCGGGTGCCTCACAGAATCTCCTTCAGCCGCCCAGCCAGCGGCAATCCATCCGCCGCCGCCGGCGTCGCACGCGCCTCCAGCCCCATCGGATGCGGCAGCTTGCCCCGCGGGTCGATGCCGAGCAGTTCGTACATGCTGCCAATCAAATCGGCGGGGTACACGGGCCGGTCCCGAACCTCTTCGCCCCGTGCATCGGAAGCCCCCACCACGTGGCCGCCTTTGAATCCGCCGCCCGCCACCAGCGCCGAAAACACGCCACCCCAATGGTTGCGCCCGCCGTTCCATGGCTCTTCCCAATCCACCTTCGGCTTCCGCCCGAACTCGCCGTTCCACCATACCAGCGTGCTATCGAGCAGCCTGCGTTGCGAGAGATCGTCGAGTAGCGTTGCCAGCCCCTTGTCCATCTCGGGCAGCCTGCGCCGCATCACCTGGAAATTCTGCTTGTGCGTGTCCCAGCCACCCTGGTAATTGATCGTGATGTACGGCACGCCGCGTTCCACCAGCCGCCGCGCCACCAGACACGATTGGCCGAACGTGGTCCGCCCGTAGCGGTCCCGCAGATCGTCCTTCTCCTGCGAAAGATCGAACACTTTGCCTGCGTCACCCAGGATCAACTCGTAGGCCATTCGCTCCGCATCGTCGTTAGCCGCCAGTTGTGGGTCGCCCTGCATGGCGTGGCCCAGCGTATCCAGTTGATGCAGATACTCGCGCCGCTGCTTCTGCCGCTGCTCCGTCAGGCCTTGCGCCACCACGCCTTCCACCACGAAGGGCGTCCGCGCCGGATCGCCGCCGGTGGCGAATGGTTTGTAGCGCGACCCCAGGAAGCCCTCCTCGGAGAACCGGCCCTGCGGTTCGGTCAGCACGATGTAGGGCGGAATCAGCCCCTTGTATCCGGCGTTGAAGCCTTTGAATAACGACACCACCGCGCCCACGCTCGGGTACACGTCGTGTCCGCCCGCGATACGTCCCGTCTGCATGGTGTACGACGCAGTCTCGTGCGCGTAGAGGCCGTGCGTCATGCTGCGGATCAGCGAGTACTTGTCCGCCTGCT
>CAZFOP010000180.1:0-7490 GCA_964520085.1 uncultured Solibacteraceae bacterium
GGCGGCACGATCTGGAAACCGCCCGAAGTCAACTGAACCGTCCGCACCTGGCCTTTGGGTCCGGGCGAAGGGATCGGTTTGCCGTTCAGAAGAATCGTCACGCCTCCCGCATTACCAAGCCTCAGCGTGATTTCTGTGTTGGCCGCCACCGTGCGGATTTCGTTTGGTTGCAACTCGCCCTGATAGATGGAGCGGCCGTCCCGTTGTACGCTTACCCAGACCGGCTCGGCGACCACCAGTTTCACGCGCACGGCTCCCGTCCCTGCGGGTTCGGTGTCCGGTACCAGCGGCTGCGGAACGCCCGGCTGAAATTGAGCGGGCTGCGGCGCGGTCGTGGTTGTCGCGAGAGCGGACACGGGCGCCCGGCTGCTCGCCACGGTTGTTGCGGGGGCCGGCACTTGGGGGCGCGGCTGCCGGGTTGCCACCACTGGCGGAGCCTCCCGGCGCGCTGCCACGAACTGACGGTTCCGCTCCCACCATCCGTATACGCCCGAGCAAATCAGCATCACCAGCACCACCGCAATCAGTGACGGCAAGATATTTCGCGGCCGGCCGACACTGAAGCTCCGGTCACCCATACGGTCCAGGCCAGTCGCCGGGCGCGGCCGCCTCAGTTCCGCTAGATTCGTCAGCTCGGGCAAGTGGGCGGCCTGCTCGAACTGGTTGGCCACTTCGTCGCCGTCCAAACCCAGCAGACTCGCGTACTGGCGTACGAAGCTCTTGGCAAAAACGCCGCCCGGCAGCTTATCGTATTCGTCGGACTCAATCGCCTCCAGCATGCGCGAGGAGATCTTTAGCTCTTGGGCAACTTGAGCTAACTCCACCTTTTGCCGCAGTCGCTCCCGGCGCAAGGTCTCGCCGACCGACATCATAGTGGGACACCCGTCACTGTAACTTCATGATACATCGCAATTAGTTAGTGCGCTCTTACAGAAGTCGGGTTACATGATTTTGGGCGATGGTCCAGTGGACCGCATGGCGGCGCCGCGCGAGGCCGCCGGTTCCTACTTCTTCTGAGTCCGCAGCCAGTTTTCCAGAACCAGGATCTCATCCGGCGATATGGTTGGCGCGGCTTTCTTCACCATAGCCAGGAACCAATCCACCTCTTGCGGCTGGACCGGATGGCCGATGTTGCGGATGGCGGCGCTGCCTCCGCCGGGCCGGGTGGAGTTGGCGATTGTCTTTCCCGTTTCGTCGAGGAACGCGAAGAAAGGCAGTCCCGCGAACGCTCCTCCTGCTTGTGCCATTACCTCGTTGCCGCCGATTTCCTGCACCGTCAGGCTGGCCACCACGAACCACTTGTCGATAACCGGCTTGATTTCCGGTGTCTCGATGAATCGTTCGAGATTCCCGCACCACACGCACCAGGAGGCATGAAAGATGAGGAAGACGCTCTTATGCTGCGACCGTTCGGGCGGATCCCAGTACCACCGAAGCCAGCGGCGCGGTCTCGGCGGTAAACAAAAGCGGACCGGCCAGCAGACCGGCAGCCAGGCGAAGCGAGGCGGTATGCAGCATGACACGATTTTAAATGACCAATGCGAGACTCCGCCGCGCGGCGCCTGCTAGCATGGTCGGTTGATCTCCGTCATCGTGGTGAACTGGAACCGCAAGGAACTGCTGCGCGCCTGTCTCGAGTCGCTGGAGCGGCAGGGTGAAGCGGCGTTTGAGGTCATCGTGGTAGACAATGGCTCGGCGGATGGCTCGGCCGAGATGGCGGAAAGGGAATTCGGTGCGCGGGTGATTCGCAACCGTGAGAACCGGGGTTTCTGTGCGGCTAACAACCAGGGCATCGCCGCCGCGCAGGGAACTTTCGTCGCACTGATCAATAACGACGCCGAAGCCGCCGAGGGATGGTTGGCCGCGCTGCACTGCGCCTGCTCAGGCGCACCCGATATCGGTATGGCCGCCAGTAAGGTGCTGGTTTGGGAAGACCCCGGCCGCATCGACAAGGCCGGCCACCTGATCTTCCCCGACGGCCAGAATCGCGGACGCGGCAGCGGCGCGGCGGACTGCGGGCAGTACGATCGCGAAGAGGAAGTGCTCTGGCCCGATGGTTGCGCGGCGATGTATCGCAAGGCGATGTTGGATGAGATTGGCGGTTTCGACGAGGACTTCTTCGCCTATGGCGACGACGCCGAGCTCGGTCTGCGCGCGCGTATCGCCGGCTGGAGATGCATCTACACGCCGCAGGCCGTGGCGCGACACCACCGTGGTTCCACGCTGGGAAAGGACTCGGTGCGGCGCCTCGAGCTGATTGAACGAAACCGCTTGCTGCTGGCCTTGAAGCTCTTCCCGTGGAGCTTGCTCCTGCTGAATCCGCTGTTTTTTGCGGCGCGTCTGGCGGCTGGCGCGCTGGCGGCGTGCCGAGGGGCGGGCGACACCGCTTACTTTCCCGGCCTCGCCGGTAAATGGCGCCTGATGCGGGCACTAGTGGCAGGCCAGTTCCAGGCTTTACGCGCCGCGCCCGTCATGCTCCGAAAGCGCGCCGGAATTCGCCGCATCCGCCGTCTCACGCCCGGCCAGGTGCGGCGGCTGATCTGGAACAATCGCCTGCGGCTGAGGGAAGTGGCATGAGCGCATGCCTGCTTTGTGGCTCGGAAAGCGCCGCCGCGCTGTTCCCCGCCGCCGACCGGCTGCATCGAACCACGCTGCGCAGCTTCACCATCCTCCGCTGCGGCCAGTGTGGTCTGATGTGTCTCGACCCGATGCCGGCGCCCACCGAGTCGCGCCAGTATCATCCCGAAAACTACTGGTTCGCGCCGGATGCGACCGCCGCCGGCCGGCTGGAGGAGTCCTACCGCCGCCTGGTGTTGCGCGATCATGCGCGCTTCGTCGAAAGGGCGCTGGGCGATCCTAGTGCGTGCGGGCCGGTGCTGGACGTGGGTTGCGGCGGCGGGCTATTGCTGGGAATGATGCGGGAGCGCGGGTTTCGCGTGATGGGGCTGGACAATTCGCCGGCCGCTGCCGCCATCGCCTGGAGCCGGCAGCGCGTACCCGCCGTCTGCGGCGTGCTGGAACACGCGCCGCTGCGCGACGGCACCTTCGCAGCCATCACCATGTTCCATGTGCTCGAACACGTCCCCGACCCGCGCGCCTACGTCACCGCGGCGCATCGCTTGCTGGCGCCCGGCGGACGGTTGATTGCGCAAACTCCCAACGCTGCCTGTTGGCAGTTCCACCTCCTCGGCCGCGCCTGGAGCGGACTCGACGTGCCGCGTCACCTCTTCGATTTCCGTGCAAGCGACCTGGAACGGCTGCTCAAATCCTGCGGTTTCACAGTTCTGCGCCGCAAGTATTTCTCTTGGCGCGACAACCCCGCGAGCCTGGCCACCAGCCTGGCGCCCGGCCTCGACCCGATGGGCCGCCGCACGCGCCGCGTGGCCGAAAGCGCCCCTTCGCGTATCGCCAAGGATCTGGCGTACCTCGCGCTGGTGGCAGCCTCCGTGCCGTTCGCTCTGCTCGAAGCCGCGTTCGGCGCTGGCGCGACGATCATGATCGAGGCTCGCAAGCGATGAGATACCAGGACATTGCCTACCGTCTGCCCGGCCCGCTGCGGCGTCACGTATTGATCGTGGAAGCGGAAATCGAAGATGCCGTGACCGCTCTGGCGCGCAGCCTTTCGCCCGGCGCGCGTGTCCTCGACGCGGGCGCGGGAGAGAACAAATACAAGCACCACTTCGCGCAGCAGCGCTACTGCGGCGTGGACCTGGCGGTGGGCGATGCCAACTGGGACTACAGCCGGCTCGACGCGCTCGCCGACCTGGCCGCCCTGCCGTTTCGCGACGGCGCCTTCGACGCTGCACTGAACATCGTGACGCTGGAGCACCTGGCCGAGCCCGCGCGCGCGCTGGCCGAGATCGGCCGCGTGCTGGCCCACGGCGCGTCGCTCGTGGTAGCCGCGCCGCAGGACTGGGAAACGCATCAGGCGCCGCACGACTACTTCCGCTACACGCGTTATGGCTTGCGGCGGCTGCTGGAACAGGCCGGTTTCGAAGTGGTCGAGATGCGCGCGCACGGCGGCTACTTCCGGCTGCTCGCGCGGCGGCTGCTCAACGGCTTACAATTCTTTACAGGCGGCATTCGCTGGCTCGGCTTCATTCCGGCGGCGATCTTGGTGGTCCCGCCTGCCCTGATTCTGCCGTTTCTGGACGGCCTTGACCGCGACCGCAATTTTACGCTTGGCCATGTGTGCCTGGCGCGCAGGCGCTAGCGCTTGGGGCAAGTGGGGCAGGCGCTATCGCCTGCCAATCGAAACCGAAAGGACAAGCTTGGACGGAGCCATTGTAATCGACAAACCGGAAGGCTGGACCTCGCACGACGTAGTGGGCAAGGCCCGCCGGATCGTCGGCATGAAAAAGATCGGCCACCTGGGCACGCTGGACCCGATAGCCACCGGCGTGCTGCCGTTGGTGCTCGGGCGCGCCACCCGCCTGGCGCAGTTTTACACGCGCAGCGACAAGATCTACGAGGGAGTCATCCGCTTCGGCTGGTCGACTGTCAGCTACGATCGCGCCAGCGAGCCCACCAGCGAGAAGACCGAGCCGCGGATCGATCCGGCTGCGCTCGAAGCGGCGCTGGAACAGTTTCGTGGCGAGTTCCTGCAGACCCCGCCCCCAGTCTCCGCCAAGAAAGTGGAGGGCCGCCGCGCCTACCAATTGGCGCGCCAGTCCATTGCCGTGGAGCTTGAGCCGGCGCGGGTGGAGGTTTACGAGCTTACCCTGCTCGATCTGACCGGCCCGCTGGCGCGCGTGCGCGCGCATTGTTCCGGCGGCACGTATCTGCGCTCGATCGCGCACGATGTGGGTCGACTGCTCGGCTGCGGCGCCCATCTGGAAGAACTGCGCCGCCTCTCGAGCGGCGAATTCGGGATCGCGCAGGCCCGCACCATCCCGCAACTGGAATCCCTGGCGGCGGACGAGCGGCTGATCGACGCCCTGGTTCCCGCCGCGCAGATGCTGCCCGGCATGGCCGCCGTTGCCGTCGACGATTTGACCGCCAGCCAAATCCGCAACGGCCGCAATTTCCCCGCGTCGCCTTTCCGCTCGCAGCCGGCCTCGCGCTATGTCAAGGCTGTGACGCGCGGCGGCGACCTGGTCGCCATCGGCGAAGCCGTGCTGCCGAATCTCTATCATCCGGTGGTAGTGCTGTGAGTGGGGCTTGAGACACTTCCGGCTCTGTGCAATCCGTTGCCCGAAGCAAATCGGGCGGCTCACACCTGGCGGTGCGGGAAGAAACTAGCGACGCCGGCCAGCCAGGCTTCGAAATCGAGATCGGTCGCACTCATGAAATCCAACAGCCTGGGCAGGAGCAGCGGCTCGCATGTGCGGTCTGCCATGCCAAGATTGCAGGTGGCTGCGGAGACGACGTGTTCGGCTCGCAGCCAGGGCAGGAACTCGGCGCGATACTCACCGCCCGGATAACAGAAGTGATTCGCCTGGATCCCAGTCTTGGCGGCGAGCCACTGCCGGTTATCGCGGATCTCGCGGATGAATAACTCCTCGTCGAGCGGCGTCCGGTGACGGTGAGTGTGCAACTGAACGTCGATCCCCCCCGCCGCAATCTCGGATATCTGGCTGGCTGTCATCAGATGTAGCATACGCAGGCGCAGAATCTCGGCGTAGTCCACGCCCAAATCGCCGGCGATCCGCGCGGCGAGATCGTTCTTCTGCGCGGGTGTGTATCGTTGCCGGCGGGCCAATTCGCGAAACGCCTCTACCGCACGATGCCGGTCCTCTTCGCGCGATAGGTTGAACGCATCCGGGACCGCATAAGCCGCGCCATCGAAACGGCGGCCTTTGCCGCGCGAAAACAGTAAACCCAGTACCGGGTCGAAAACCGGGAATGGATAGTCGGAGTAGTGAGTGGTCTGATAGACAGTAGCGGGAAACCCAAATTCGCGCAGCATTGGGAACCCAATCTGATGGAAGTCGTGAAAGCCTTCGTCGAACGTGATCACGACTGCCTTCCGGGGAAGACTGCCCTGGCGCAGCATGCGCAGAGCGTCGTCAAGTCGCAGGACCTGGCAGCGGTTCCGCGCCAGAATCTCCAGGCGATTGTGGAAGAAGGCGGGCGTGACGTGGAGACCACTCCACTCGTGCTCGTCTTTCAGCGAGAGGCCATGGTAGCCGAGAATCAGCAGCCGTTGTTGCCGCCACCGGCTGCCCGCGACGAATTCAAAAACGCCAAGACCACTGGCGATCCGCAGCACGCTTTTCTTCAGAAACTTCAACATGGTTTCGGGGGCTGCTGCATCAAGAGTTATCATTCCACATAACTGGCGATAGGGGCAATGTGTTAGGAAGGCGCTTACCGGCCGAGCCTGGATTGTTTTCTGCGGCCGCTGAGACTTCTCATCGACTGAGCGATCCAGCATCCGGAGTTCGACCTGTGAGCTAAGTACGGCTCAGTCGGCGTTGACGCGGGGTTTCCAGGACTGTTTACCGCACCGCAAAGCGCGAGCAGCGTTCGTACTCGGCGTTGAATTCGCATCCGAGCAGCGCAATCAGAGCCATCAGGTACATCCACACCAGCAGCGCAATGCCGGCGCCGATTGAGCCGTACATCAGGTTGTAGCGGCCGATATTTCGCACGTACCAGGCGAATCCCGAAGTAGCCAGCATCCACAGGACGGTCGCCAGCACTGCGCCCGGCCACACCAGGCGCCAGCGCTGCTTGCGGTTCGGGCCGAAGTAGTACAGCAACGTAGTGACCAGAATCGTAGTCAGAAACGCTACCGTCCAACGCGCCAGCCGGCTCACCAGTTTCCACTCCCAAGTCAGCGGGTTCAGCATAGGATCCACTTTCATCCAGTTCAGTACCGCCTTTTCCGCCTGATTGCCGAACACGATGAGCAGCGTGGCCGCCACCAGCGGAGCCGCCGCCAGCAGCACCAGCGACATCGCCACCAGGTTCCCGCGCAGGAAACTTCGGTTGCGCGGCACGCGGTAAGCTGCCTGGAAGCCCTCAATCAGGCTCTTGATCACGCCCGAAGCTGCCCAGAGCGAGATCAGCCCGGCCACGACCAGCAACGAAATCGGGCGCGCGCCGGTGATGCGGAATTGCTGCACCACCAGGCCTTCCGAGCCCGGCGGCACGATCTGCGACAGGGCATGTTCCATCGTGTTGGAAACGAAGGGCACGCCGCTTTGCACCAGGATCGTCGCCGCCGACGTGAGCACAGGAAAAAACGAAAGCAGTGCGGAGTAGGCCGCTCCCTTCGCGATGGCCAGGCAGTTGTCGTCGAACGCGGTCATCAGGCTAAGCTGCAGCAGTCTAACGACATTTCGCGGAGTGAGCGCCACAGCGCCAGTATAGCGGGCTGGGCCCAACGCGCGGAAGACAGGCGACACAAACCGATCGCCTGCCTCTGCGGCATCGCCGCGGCTACACAATTCCTTCGAAGAGCACCGACGTCAGATAGCGTTCGCCGGAATCCGGTAGAATCGCCACAATCGTCTTTCCGGCAAACTCGGGTTGCTTCGCCAGGC
>CAZFOP010000181.1:0-7437 GCA_964520085.1 uncultured Solibacteraceae bacterium
GCGGCATCATCGTGATCGATTTCATCGACATGGACGAGCGCAAGAACCGGCAGAAGGTGATGCAGGCGCTCGAGGACGCCATGCGCGCCGATCGCGCGCCGTACAAGATTCTCCAGTTCAACGATTTCGGCCTGGTCGCGATTACCCGCAAGCGGGTCAAACAGAGCTTGGAACGAACGCTCTGCACGCCGTGCCCGTATTGCGAGGGCGCCGGCTACGTGAAGAGCCCGCAAACCGTAGTGGGCGAGATTCTCAGCGAAGCGCAAAAGATCGCCGCCGCGATCGAAGGCAAGGACGTCATGCTGCGCGTGTCGCCGGATGTTGCCAAGCTGCTCAAGAGCAACCAGAACACTTTCCTGCAGGAGCTGGAAGAGGTGCTCGGCCGCACCGTGATCGTCAAGAGCGATCCCCTGCTCCACCAGGAGAAATTCGACCTGGCATAAGCGTGGCGCAGACTGTCCAGTCTGCAGAGCCGGGAGTCGTCTCGGCCTTTCTTACTTTGGCGCTACGCCAGCCTTCGCGGGACTGTCTTCGACAAGAGCCGGAAGACGAGTCCGGTTGGCTTTCGGCGCGGCAGCCTCGGCAGGCGGTGCCACGGTACGTGGCTGCGGTTTCAGAAGCATTGCCTTTTCAGCCAGTTCCCATACGCCTCCCATTGAAGGGGAATGTGCCAACCCCCTGCCCGGGCCAAAAGGAATACACGATCGTGTGAGCGACGTTGCTCTTGACTGTGGGCAGCGGGAGACCCTGGCCCAAACGATCGCTGCTGCGGATGCTTCCCCGTTTCCCCGAACCCAGCCGCTGAGGGCATAATAATTCACTGCGGCGGCCAGGGTCGGGATGGCGCATCCGATACGGCGCACTGAGCTCGCGAATCGCAGGTCGAAAGTGTTCGACAAGGCGCCGCCACGGCTGGAACATCCGCCCGATGATGCGGATCGAAACATCCGATTTTCCGGTTGCACTTTCGCTAGACTTGTGTCATATTCATTTGGGAAACCAACAGGACTGGCGGTGAAGGAAAAGAACGACGTTTGGCAAGGCACCTTGGCGCTGATGGTTTTGCAGTCGCTCGAAGCGCTGGGACCGCAGCACGGCTACGGCATCGCCCGGCGGATCGAACAAATCAGCGAAGACCTGCTCTCGATCAACCAGGGCACGCTGTACCCGGTGCTTCTGAAGCTGGAGCAGGAAGGCGCCATTCGCTCGGAGTGGGGCGTTTCGGAAAACCATCGCAGAGCGAAGTTCTACCGCCTCACCAGGGCCGGGCGAAAACAACTGGAGTCCGATTCCCGCCAATGGCAACAGACCATAGACGTCGTGGCCCGGTTCTTGCTCTGGTAAAGGAGGCGGAATGAATCTGTTACGCCGCACCTGGAAACGACTCATCGGCACATTCGCGAATCCGCGCCGGGATGACGAGATGGCCGAGGAGATCGAAGCGCATTTGCAAATGCAAACGGAGGACAACCTGCGGCGCGGCATGTCTCCCCAAGAGGCCCGCCGCGCAGCCGCGTTGAAGTTCGGGGGGATCGAATCCGTGAAAGAGAGCTATCGCGACCAGCGCGGGTTGCCTTGGGTCGCGGCATTCGGACAGGACGTGCGCTATGCCGTCCGGTCGATGCGGAAGAGCCCGGAGTTCGCCGCCGCCGCAATCCTCTCGCTGGCTCTCGGAATCGGCGCAACCACAGCCATCTTTAGCGTGGCCGACTCGGTTCTGCTCCGCTCATTGCCCTACGCGCAGGCCGATCGTCTGGCCACCGTCTCCTCGGATGGAGCCGTCACTGCCCCTCTCTGTGAATTATTTCGCAGAGAGGCACGCTCGATCGAGCAGGCAGCTCTCTTCACGAACTGGTCTTTCAACCTGGCTGGCCAGGGTGAGCCGGAACGCATTCCGGCGGCTCGGGTCTCGGCCGGGATTTTTCGTTTGCTCGGCGTCACGCCCGAACTCGGGCGTACCTTCACGGCCGGCGAAGATCAAACCGGCCGCGAGAATGTGGTGCTGATTGGTGACGGTCTCTGGAAGCGGCGGTTCGGGGGCGATCCGAACATCCTGGGCCGCACGCTGCTTCTCAACGGCGCCCCGCACACGGTGATAGGCGTGATGCCGCCGGGCTTCCGGTTCCCCGAGGGTCCGGAGCACCACGCGACTGTCGGACCGTTTCCGCCGGCCGAAATGTGGCGGCCGATGGCACTCCTCGGCTGGGAACGCACCTGCGATCAGTGTTGGAACTTCGGAATGCTGGTGCGCCAGCGGCGCGGCGTGAGCACACGGGACACGGCGGCGGAACTGACCTCAATTTTAAGAATCCATGGCGGGAGCCCTACCGATGTGATCACCGTGCGCAACCTGCAGGATGCCGTCGTCGGGCAAGCGCGTACACCCATCCTGATCCTGTTCGGGGCCGTTACGCTGGCGCTGATGATCGCGTGCCTCAACGTGGCAAACCTGTTGCTGGCGCGCGGATTGCGTCGCCGCGAAGAGATCGCCATCCGGCTCGCGCTGGGTGCCACGCGAGCGCGGGTGGCCCAGCAGGGATTCACCGAGGCGCTCACACTGGCATTCTGCGCGGCCGGCCTCGCCCTGCCGGTCGCGTGGATCTCGGTCCGCGGCCTGGTGGCGATCGCCCCCGCCGGAATCCCACGGATCGCAGCCGCCGCGGTGGATGCCCGCATGTTCGGATTCGCGCTCTCCCTGGCGCTGCTGACGGCCGTTCTGTCCGGCATTGCGCCGGCCCTTCTCACGGCGCGGCGCGCGCCGGGCGAGGCCCTGAAGACCAGCGGACGAACCGCGACTGCGGCGCCCTCGAGATTGCGCGCGACGTTGGTGGTTTCCGAGTTTGCGTTGTCGTTGGTCCTGTTGGTGGGCTCCGGTCTGTTGGCCCGGAGCTTCCTGACCGTTTCGCGGATACCGCTCGGTTTCCACGCCGAAAACGTGCTCACCATGCAATTGTCGTTGCCGGACGCTCGATACGAGGAACACCGCCGCGCGGCGCTGATCGAGCGGTTGATATCGAATTGCAGCGCGCTGCCGGGCGTGAGTGTTGCGGCAGCGACGAGCACGCTGCCGCTCACCGGAGAATCGGAAGGCTGGGGAATTATAGCGGAGGATAATCCCGATCACGAGCACTACACGATGGCGCGTGCCCGCGCGATTACGCCGGGGTACTTCCGCGCCCTGGGCATCCGCATGCGGGCCGGCCGGGAGTTCAACGATAACGACCGAGGCGGGCAAGCCGTAGCGATCTTGAGCGAAAGCGCGGCGCGGCGTCTCTGGCCGGGAGTTGCCGACCCGGTTGGCCGCCGCCTGCTCCACAAGCCTCCAATTACGGTAGTGGGAATTGTCGACGATACGCACGCTTCCGGCGTGGATGCGGAAGTGCGGCCCTACGTCTATGTGCCGTTCCGCCAGTTCGCTCCGCCGGAGTTCGCGGTGGTCGTCCGGTCCGCCGCGAGTCCGCTCGCTCTCGTCAACCCGGTGAAGACGGAGATTTGGCGCATCGATAAGGATCAGCCGATTACGCACATTGCCACCATGCGGCAGGTGGTGGCCGATTCCATTGCGCCACGGCGGTTCCAGGCCACTCTGATGACGCTGTTCGCAGCCTTCGCGATGGTGCTGGCCGCAATCGGGATATACGGCGTGCTTTCCTACGCGGTTGCGCTGCATACACAGGAGATCGGAATCCGCATGGCCCTGGGCGCTTCCCGCCTGAGCGTCGTCGCCGGGGTCTTGAAACAGGCGTCCATCCTCGCCATTGCCGGCACCACGCTCGGACTGGTCGCCGCTTTCCGGCTCGCTCCGCTGCTCGGCAGCCTGCTGTATGGCGTGGAGGTTACCGACTATTCGATTTTTCTAGGATGCGCGGTGCTGTTGCTGGGTGTGGCACTGGTGGCGAGCGTCATTCCGGCGCGCCGCGCCGCGAGACTCGATCCCATCGCCTGCTTGCGGTATGAGTGAGGCCGCGGCCGGGCTAGCTACACGATTGTCCCAGATCTCCGGCCCAGCCAGAACCGATGCGGCAAATCCGAACCGGAGCATGTAGCTGGTGTATCGCAGGTCGAGAATGTTGGCAAGACTGTCTGTGCTTTTCAAGACCTTGTCTCCGAGAAACGCAATCGGCCCCTCCCAACGCGCCATGAAACGAGGCATAATAGCTTCATCGAGGAGGGTAATCCCATGGCAACGGGAAGTTCAGCAAGACTCAAAGTCACTCCGATTCCGGAGGGCTACCACAGTGTGACTCCGTATTTGACGGTGGCCGACGCGGATCTGCTACTGAAATTCGTGAAGGGTGCTTTCGGCGCCCAGGAAGTGCTCGCGCACCGCGGACCGGATGGCTTCATTATGCACGCCGAAGCCAGGATCGGAGATTCGATCGTGATGATGGGACGGACGCGTGGCGACATGAAGCCTCAGACATCGACCATCTACCTGTATGTGCCGGACACCGACGCGGTGTACCGCGCGGCGATGAGCGCCGGCGGCAAGAGTGTGCGCGAACCGGCCGATCAGTTTTACGGCGACCGGACCGCCGGCGTGGAAGACCCTTGCGGCAATCAATGGTATGTGGCCACGCACATCGAGGACGTTTCGCCGGAGGAGTTCGAGCGCCGGGCAGCGGCGATGGCGCAGAAGCAGTAGGTATCCCGAGCAAGTCTTCCCGGCAGGGCCGCCCCGTGGCATAATCCTGGTATGGAAATCACCTGGCTCGGGCACGGCACGTTTCAATTTCGTCTGGCGTCGGGACAAGTGATCCTGATGGACCCGTGGACCGATGGCAACCCGGCGTACCCGAAGGGGCACCGCATCGAGCGCGTGGATACCATCGCGATCACCCACGGCCACTTCGATCACATCCACGACGCCATTCCGCTCGCGGCGCGATTCGCGCCGGAGGTGATCGCAATCTACGAGACCTGCGCGTGGCTGGAGCGCAAAGGGGTCAAAAACACGCGCGGCATGAACAAAGGCGGATCGGTGGAATCGAGCGGCGTCAAATTCACCATGACGCACGCCGTGCACAGTTGCGGCATCCTGGACGATGGCGAGATCGTATACGGAGGCGAAGCGGCCGGGTTCGTGCTGCGATTCGCCGACGGCCGCGCCTTGTACTTCGCCGGCGATACCAACGCGTTCAGCGACATGCAACTCATCGAACAGCTCTACCATCCGGAGCTGGCGATGCTGCCAATCGGCGATCTGTTCACCATGAGCCCGCACGAAGCCGCGCTCGCCTGCCACCTGCTGCGAGCTCCCAAGGTGATCCCCATGCACTTCGGCACCTTCCCGGCGCTGACCGGAAAGCCGGAGGAATTGGCGAAACTGGTCGCCGGCAGTGGCATCAATGTTTGGACACTGGAGCCGGGCAAGCCGGTGGAATGGTGATGGCGGGCGCGCACAGTATCCGCTAACACCGGGGCACTTGGCGCAGGCAGCTGTTCGCGCACACCCGGTCTTTGAACCCGGTGTGCAACACCCCCAAGCGCCGCAAAGACCACGCTTTAGTTGCTGCTGGGGCAGGAAGACGGGGACTCGTGGCTTGTCGCGGGTTCTTGTTGTGGGCTTCGTGTCAAAATGGAACACTATCATCGGTGATCGGCGTGCTGAAGTCCTGCGCCGCCACAAAAGTGTCCATCTCCTGCTTCAGTTTCATGGTCCAAGGGTTGGTCTCGTCAAAGGCACGAATAGCTGACAGCATGTCCATTATACGGGCGTCGCCCGCCTTCAAGCGCGCCCTAAGACGGAGCACGAGGATCGGCGATGGCGTCGGGAACACACTGAGCACGCTTGAGAGGAAGAAGTGGAGTACATACTCCCGTCCAGCATCATCGGAGGAATCAAGTTTTGCCGCCAGAGCGTATGAGAGCTTGTCCTTGAGAATGAAGTCCGAGAGCAAACTAGTGCCCCATGTAGCGAGGCCGCCCGACATACACTTGTCGGTCTGGCTGTCGTACCTGCCAACGCGAACGGACTCGATCAGCATGCCTTCGGTTCTGATCCGCGCAACCTCGGAATACTTATTCCAGAATCTGTCAGGAATGATTTGCAGGACTGCCCGAATCGTCAGTTCATTTGAGGTCGTCTCAAGCTCTTGTGACACAACGCCACAGAACTCGTCGCTCTCTTCTGGCGTAAGCACCTTGAAGAGGATCAGAGCCTCGGCGTCTTCAAGGTTGTCGACGTACTTTTCGTGACTTCTCGGATTTCGGATTCCCTGGTAGAGCCCGCGAAGAAACGCTTCGACGCCCTTTTGGATACTTACATCCGACTCCGTCTGAAGCTTCGTGATCTTCAGGAGCGGGTTCTGGCCGCCGAATGCTTGGCCGACGAGCGCCACGCCGTCGCCGTCAAGGCCTGTCTTCTCTCGCATCAATTCACCAAGGAAGTGAATCGCATCCAGGATTGCGCCAGTGTAATTGCTGCCCTGGTAGGCATTGTCGATTGCCGCCCACAGCCTGCGATCAAGGCGAGGCTCAAGATTCAGCATGCCTTATGTCCCCCGGACGTATAGTTTAACGCTTGGCGACTCACACCGCGCCCGTATTCGCTGTTTCCGCTCTCCCTGTTGGTCGCCGACGCCCCAACGCCGCAAAGCCCGGAACAGGCCACGTGTTTCCTATCCCCTGAGACCGGCCGTTGCCCGCGGCAACGACATGTCACGTCCAGACTCGCGCGAGCTGTCGCTCCAGGACTGCCCCATCGCACTTCGCGGCGGCGTAGCTAAGTGACATCGACAGTGCTATAGGTGTTGAATGTTTGACACGGCGCCCTATAGCCTTGCCGACACACGGCGTCTCAACAACCGTGTGAATCTCAGGTTGCTCGAACCGCTGAGCGAGGAGCAGCTTGCCCACGCACCAGGCCTGCGTGCGCAGTATCGCGGACCCGTTCGCGCATCTGCACAATGTGCGGATCATGTGGCATGAGGTCCGAGAACCGGCGGTTGCGGAATCTCTTTCCGAGATCGCGAAAGGAATGGCCACCAAGGCGGCGTTGAAACACACGCTGGAGGCGTCGCCCGATGCCTTCGCCAACATGCTCGGCGCGGCGGAGCGGTCGGGGAAACTCAAATCCGCCAAGCGCGGCATCTGCCCTTTCTTGGCCTGTGCCATCGCGCACGAGGCCCACCACCGAGGCCAAATCGTCGCTCATCCGAAACACGCCAAGTTGCCCCTGGACCGGGCGCCGGGTCTCGCGCTCCGGGAATGGGAGAGAATTTGAAGGCGCCGCTGCGCCCGCCCCGCTACTCCGCCTTGGCCGCCCAGTGCAGGCCGATCCCGCCAAACAGAAAGCCGCGCGCATTCACCCGGCTGTAACCGCTTCGCCCCAATAGGCGGGAAAAATCGTCAATCGAAACAAACGACCGCACCGAATCCGCAATATACGTGTAGATGCGCGGCCGCCCGTGCATCAGTAACCCAAACAGGAAGCCC